>JAFOYD010000152.1 GCA_017391545.1 Lachnospiraceae bacterium | reverse complement strand
GTCCGCCGTTCTGTGCGAGGTTCTGAATCGCGTAGGTAACTGCTGCTGCTCCTGATGCAACTGCAAGTGCTGCGACACCTCCCTCAAGCTTTGCGATACGCTGCTCGAAAACGTCCTCTGTCGGGTTGGTGAGTCTGCCATAGATGTTTCCGGCATCCTGTAATCCAAATCTTGCTGCTGCGTGCGCTGAATTCTTGAATACAAAGGATGATGTCTGGTAAATTGGAACGGCTCTTGCGTCTGTCACAGGATCTGGTGATTCCTGTCCTACATGGAGCTGTAATGTCTCAAACTTCGGGTTTCTATCTGCGTAATTTTTCTTGCTCATATTCGTTTCCTCCGCTAAATAAAGTATTTTTTTATTGTCTATAGGATTACTATGTTTTCAACTTGTTTGTATCATACTCCTATAATCCTACTATGTCAATAGGTTTTATTTACTTTTTCGGATTTTTATTATTTTATTACCAGATGTGAAGAATATGCTGTAATCCCAGGCTTACTGCCGTAATTCCGATCCAGCAGCACAGTCCCATGATAATGGGCTTTCCGCCTGTTTTTACGAGTTTAACGATATTCGTATTCAGACCAATTGCTGCCATTGCCATGATAATAAAGAATTTGGACAGTTCTTTTAACGGTGTGAAGAAGCTTGCGGGCACGCCTAGTGATGTCGCGATTGTCGTGATCACAGAGGCTCCGATAAAGAACAGGATAAAAAATGGAAATACATGCTTTAAGGAAACCTTCTCTGCGCCATTCCCGCTTTCTTTTCTGGTGCGGATGAATGCAAGCACCAGTGTGATGGGAATGATGGCAAGCGTTCTTGTCAGCTTGACGGTAACCGCTTTGTCCAGTGTCTGGCTGCCAAGCCCGTACATGCTGTCCCAGGTAGAAGCTGCCGCAGTTACGGATGAAGTATCATTGATCGCTGTGCCTGCAAACACACCGAAGGCCTCACCTGTTGTCTGGTCAAAACCGAGCCATGTACCAAATGCGGGAAACAGTACTGCCGCCAGCACATTAAAGAAAAAGATGACGGAAATCGCCTGTGCGACTTCTTCATCATCAGCGTCGATCACGGGAGCCGTTGCCGCGATTGCAGAGCCACCGCAGATCGACGATCCCACACCTACCAGTGTGGATATCTTGCCCGGGATATGCATGACCTTGCAAAGCACAAATGCGATGATCAAAGAGGTTGAAATCGTTGCGACAATAATTGGCAGGGACTGTGCGCCTGTCTGAAGAATAACCTGCAGGTTCAATCCAAACCCTAGTAATATCACAGCGTACTGCAGGATCTTTTTAGAAGTATACTTAATGCCACTCTCAAACTGCGTCTTATCTTTCATAAGCAGTGTCAGAATCATTCCTGCAATAATCGCAAACACCGGTCCGCCGATGATCGGAAACTGCTTTCCCAGGAACCAGCAGACTACAGAAATGATAAAGCAAAGTAAAATACCTTTCCCATTTTTTCTCACAAAATTCATTGTTCGTTCCTCCTCATAAGTTTCAGTTCTTTGTTATATCCATATTTTACCAATTTGTTATCATTAAGTAAAATTATGATTATTTATAAAACAATAAATCTATGTTATACTAAGTAATACAATCATTTTTAGGAGGGATACGAACATGTTGGACAACAGAATTCTTACATTCCTTACGGTCTGCAAGGAAATGAACTACACAAGGGCGGCTGAGCAGTTGCACATCACGCAGCCTGCCGTATCGCAGCATATTCAATATATTGAAGAATACTATGGCGTCAAGCTTTTTACTTTCTCCGGGAAAAAGATGTCCCTCACAAAGGAGGGAAAGCTTCTGGAAACCTCTCTGACTGCCTTTCATAATAATGAAATTTATCTGAAGGAACAGCTTTCATCCATGGCAGATAAGAAAAAGACCGTACATTTTGGGACAACGCTTACCGTCGGTGAGTTCATGATCGCCAGACCTTTGTCCCGTTTTCTTCAGAGACATCCAAATGCCGATGTTTCTGTCACGGTCGCGAACACCAAGGAGCTTCTGGCGAAGCTTGACTGTGGCGATATCGATTTTGCGATTCTCGAAGGTGACTACCCTGAGACGCTTTATGCACATAAGCCATATGTCATGGAAAACTTTATCCCCATATGCAGTAAAAGCTATCCCTTTGAAAAAGAGCCCAAAAGCATTTATGACCTGATCCATGAGCGGCTTTTGCTTCGCGAAAAAGGTTCTGGTACGCGCTCGATTTTAGAACACGCACTCTTAGACTTCCATCTTAGCTTCGAAGACTTTCCAAATACGGCCATCATCGGGAATATGAATGCCATCAAAGAAATGGTGATTGGCGGGAGTGGCATCAGCTTTCTGTACGAATCTGCGGTGAAAAAAGAGCTGGAAAAAGGGCTTATTCAAAAAATTCCCCTTGAGGATTTCTCTCTTCAGCACGAGATTTCGATTGTGTGGAAAAAGAATAATCTCTTTGAGGACTCTTTTCAGGAGCTTTTTGAGGAGTTGTTTCAGATTGTTCCTGAATGATTCATTTCTTGTTAAGGCAGAAGCATTCTGATATAATTAGAACTAATTTGATTTAATCATTTTCGGAGGTTTTCATGATATGAAAAAGATAGCACTGATCAATGATTTGTCCGGCTTCGGGAAATGCTCGCTGACTGCCGCGATTCCGGTCGTGTCGGTCATGGGGCTGCAGGCTGTGCCGTTCCCGACTGCGGTTCTTTCTGCGCAGACGGGATTTTCAACCTTTTACTGTGATGACTTCACTGACCGCATGGACTTTTTTACTGACAACTGGAAAGAAATGGACGAACACTTTGATGGCATTCATTCTGGATTTCTTGCAAGTGCAGAGCAGCTTGCGAAGGTAAATCACTTCTTAGACACGTTTCAGACGGATGACACGATCTATCTGGCAGACCCTGTCATGGGCGATAACGGCGAGCGCATCAAACTGTTTACCGGGAAACTTCTATATGGAATGAAAGCGCTTTGCGCCCGCGCAAGCATCTGTACCCCAAATCTCACGGAACTTTGCCTGCTGACTGGAACGGACTACGGACTGCTCGTGCAACATCAGAAAAGCTTCGATTACACGGAGCGCATCGCCGATGTGGCATACAAATTAAGAAACACGATGCCTAAAAATGGCATCGTGCTGGTGACCGGCATTATCCGTTGCCGGGAAAATATGAAATTCATGGGAAATCTGGCAGTGACTCCCACAGAATGCATTTATCTGGAAAAACCCTATATCCCCGTAAGCTTTTCGGGCACCGGAGATTTGTTTGCCGCGATTATGTGCAGTGGTCTTGTCAAAGGGATGAGTGTACATGATACCATGGCGCTTGCGGCTGATTTTCTGCAGCCTGCCATAGAGGAGGCTGCAAGAGAACAGATCGACAGCAGACATGGGATTCATTTCGAGAAATACCTTTCCCTACTGATAAAATAATGCACTGGGAAGGTTTATCCCAGTGCGACATCAAGTACCATCATGATCACAAATCCGATTGCAACGCCGATGGTGCCGATATTGGTATGTTCCCCGGACTGTGATTCCGGGATCAGTTCCTCTACGACCACATAGATCATCGCTCCTGCCGCAAAGGACAGATAATAGGGCAGCATCGGCACGACAAGCTTTGCCAGGAAAATGGTAATCACTGCTGCGATTGGCTCGACGAGTCCTGAAAGCAATCCATATGCAAATGCCTTTGCTTTCGATGTGCCTGCGCTTTTTAACGGCATTGATATGATGGCTCCCTCTGGAAAGTTCTGGATTGCGATTCCAAGTGCGAGGGTGAATGCCCCTGCCATGGTAATCTGTGTATTTCCCAACAGCGCTCCTGCAAATGTGACACCGACTGCCATTCCTTCCGGTATGTTATGAAGTGTCACTGCAAATACCAGCATGGTGGTCTTTTTCACTTTTGCTTTCATTCCCTCAGGTTTTTCGCTGTCGAGATGCAGATGTGGTATCACACTGTCCAGGACAAGCAAAAACGCCATTCCGAGGATAAAACCTGCGGCTGCCGGTATCCATACCAGGTTTCCCTGTTCCTCTGCCATTTCAATGGAAGGAATCAGAAGCGACCATACGGATGCTGCTACCATCACGCCTGCCGCAAACCCAAGCAACAGCTTTTCAAGCCTTTTGTTGATTTGTTTCCGCATAAAAAACACCATGGCCGAGCCAAGCGTTGTACCCACGAAGGGTACCATGATTCCTGCTATGAGGCTGATATCCATGCTACATTCCTCCTTCATCTTACTATATCGTATGCTTTGTTTGTGTATTTGTAACTGATATAGTTACGTGTATTCCATTAGTTAAAAAT
>JAFOYD010000151.1 GCA_017391545.1 Lachnospiraceae bacterium | reverse complement strand
TCTGCCTGCAACATAAAAATGATTATGGTTGCACATCACAGCCACTCATTCCAGAACTTTTCAACTCTTTTCGATATCTCTGTGACTCCCACGATGTCATACCGGCTCCATTCCCGCGGAAACATCCGTCTGTACTGTGGCTCTATAAATCGTTCGTCAAGAAGCGCAACGACGCCGATATCCTCAGCTGTCCGAATAACGCGGCCAGCGGACTGCAGGACCTTGTTCATCCCCGGATATCTGTATGCATAGTCAAATCCATTCTCGCCCTGCCCGTCAAAATAGGTCTTTAACAACTCTCTTTCACAGCCAACCTGTGGTATACCTGTTCCCACAATGATTGCTCCGATCAGGCTGTCATGCTTTAGATCAATTCCCTCGGAGAAAATGCCTCCCATAACGCAGAATCCGATCAGAATCGTATCATCATCTTCTTCGATTTCAAAGTTGATCCGGTCAGAAAGATTGCAGCCTTCATTCCCTTGAAATCGCATCAGAAATTCTTCTCTCTTTGCCTCACTCATATAATCCTCCTGCACAATGCATTCCATGATGTCCGCATCAAAATAGTCCTGCATAAAGCAGTCATAGACCTGCTCCAGGAACAGATGGGACGGCAAAAAGACCATATAATTGCCATGTCGCTGTCTGACGACCTCATAGATATATCGCGCGATACGTCTGAATTCATCCCCACTTCTTCTTGTGTACCTGCTTGTCACATCATTTGCAATGAAAAGTGCTTTCTTTCCCTCATCAAAGGTCGATTTCGCGTAGACTTCATAATCAGTCGGCTCTCCGCCTAACAGCTTTTTGTAATACTGAATCGGCAGGAGCGTGGCCGAAAAGAGGATTGTACTTCTGCCTTTCTGCATACACTGCTTCAGATTCAATGACGGGTCGACACAGAACAGCTTGACCATAAAGTCTCCATCATCCATGAGCTGACTGTACATCACATAATGATCATCCATGATTTCATACATGTTGAGGAAATGTGCGATTTCAAAGTAAAACTCCAATATTTCGTTTTTGTCCGGAAACGTATCATGTTCGTCAAGGAAATCGTCGATCGCTCCATACAGACGGTTGAGTTTCATCACGAATCCATCGATGCTCTCCTCCCTGCGATAACTGTCACACTGCCGTTTCATGGCAAGCAGCTCCTTATTGCACTGGTCAAGCAGCTTTGCCACTTTGGGTGCAGCCTCCTTCAGGCATCGCTTTGTCGCAAGGAATGCGTTCTTAAACAGGGATGCACTATACATTTCCCTGCCCCTGTCCAAAAGATTGTGTGTCTCATCGATCAGAAACACATAGTCTCTCTTGCCAAGCCCATCCGCAAAAAAACGCTTGAGATATACCCTGGGGTCAAATACATAATTATAGTCACATATGATTGCATCTGAAAAAAGACTCATATCAAGACTCAGCTCAAACGGACACACCCTGTGCTTTTTGGCATATTCCAGCACTTTTTCTCTTGAAAAACTGTTTTCGTGCGTCAGCAGATCGTACATCGCATCGTTTATACGGTCAAAATGACCATCGGCATAGGGACATGCATCCGGATTACATTCCGCCACATGTTGCTCATCGTTCTCTTCCTCCTGTTTCAAAAAGCATATTTTGTCTCTTGCGGTCAGGATCACAGTCTTCATCTGAAGTCCCTTATTCTCTAAAAGTCCAAAGCACTCCTGTGCAACCGTGCGGGTGATTGTCTTGGCTGTGAGATAAAAGATCTTTTCTGTCATTCCTTCTCCCATGGATTTCACTGACGGAAATACAGTGGAAATCGTCTTGCCGACACCAGTCGGTGCCTCCAGGAAAAGCTTTCTTTTGTGGTAGATTGTCTGATATACATAGGTGACAAGCTCCTTTTGACCTTCTCTATACGGAAAAGGAAATTCAAGCTGTTTGATCGAATCAGTCCGTGTCCGGTTCCACTCGAACTGAAAATCAGCCCACTTTTTATACTCAGCAAGAAGATCATAAAACCAATGCTTCAGCTCCTCAAAGGTATAATCCTCGTGGAAATATTTCAGTTCTTCTGTCTCAATATTGCAGTACGTCATCCTGACACCAATGCTGTCAATATGATTTTCCTCCGCATAGATAAACGCATAGCACTTTGCCTGTGCCAGATGTACTCCGACAGGCTTTGTGATCCGTTTCAACTCCTTGTAGGTGCCCTTGATTTCATCAATGATGACATGATCTGCTTCGATGATACCGTCAGCTCTGCCTTCAATCACGACATCGTAGTCCGGCGTATGCCACAGATACCGCAATCCGACTTCGGCATGGTATTCGCTGCCCATGCGTCGCTGAAGCATCCTGTGTATGCGGCTCCCCTCCTGCATTGCAGTATCAGAACCGGTTGATTTTCGATTGTCTATGCTTCCTTCACGCAGTATGAACTCGACAAGCTGCCTGACCGATACATGGATCTCCATTTCTACTCCTCTTTTCCTATCAAAACGGTAATCAAAAACTCTCTCTAAATGACAGTTTAACCTATCATCCAGAGAGAGTCAAATAATGACATCATATTATAGTTTATGATATCTCTTATGCAATTGCCAGGTTGTTTACGTAGCTTTCAAATTCCTCGTTGTGTCCTGCATACTGCAATGTCAGTGTTGACTTGAAATCAAGCCCCATCACACCAAGAATCGATTTTGCATCGACAATATAATGATTGTAAGAAATGTCGATATCAAAATCACATTTTGAAGCTTCGTTCACAAAGTCTTTTACTTCTGCGGGGGTCATTTTAATTTTGCGTTCTTTCATAATAAACAACGTCCTTTCTATAACATATTTGCGGCTACATATCATTGGGGAATCAAATGCAGCCTAAGTGTTGTTTATGTGGTTGGGGAAACCACATAAGCTAGTTTTCACGTATCATAGTATCCAATTTTACGTGGAAAGTAAAGTTTTTTGACGAATTTTGAAAACTTTCGTCGTTTTCATTATCCGAATGTATTTTTGTGGGTGCAATGGAAATTTGGTTTGTAAATTTTCCACAGTTTATGATTCCCACAATCATTTTTTTTATTCATATTTCTTTTCAATTATTAACATTTTATATATTCAATATGCATCAGTAACGATTCGTTTTAGCCAATTTTAGCTGATTTTCCAGCCTGCACTGCTTCCGGATTCATTTTTTACCACTACAAGCTGGTTGTCAATCTCCTGTTTCAGCTCTGTTACATGGGAGATAATGCCAATCATCCTGTCGCCACCTGCCATTTCCTTGAGGATACGGATTGCCTGTCCTCTGGAATGTTCGTCTAATGAGCCAAATCCTTCATCAATGAACATCATATCCAGATGAATCGCTCCGCTTCCCTCCTTGATCTGGTCTGCCATACCAAGCGCAAGGGATAATGCCGCCATGAAAGACTCACCACCCGAAAGAGTCCTGACCTCACGCTTTTTTCCCGTGACAAGGGAATACACCATCAGATCAAGCCCTTCATTTCTGCCCTTTCCCGCATCATCAATATCCTTCAGGAGCAACTGGAACTGACCAGCCGTCATTCGCTCGAAGCGTCTGTTTGCAGCGACAAGAATTTTTCTAAGATAATATCTCTGTACAAATGTCTCCAGATCCATCTTATTCTGTTTACTTACCGTACCGGAGACGATTCTGTAGAGGTTGTCAAGTTTTGCATGCTCGCGAATTGTCTTTTCTCTTTGTGCCAACTGCTTTCTGAGCACACAAAGTACCTTCTCATCCTCCCCAGCAATCCGCATCAACGCACTTCTGTCGCTGTCCAGGTTATCAAATTGTTCCCGGCATTGCTGTATGTTCTGACTCAGGCTCTGCAAATCAGGTCTTTCCTGATCTTTGATCACGCTTTGCGCTGTCTCCTTTTTGATTCTTGCCTCCTGCACACGTTTCTGATAGTACGCGAGCTGTTCCTGCATTTCCAGCAGTGATTCCTGTGAAAACTGTTCTGTAAGATTCTGCCACTCGTTTTCCTGTGCAAAATGCTTTTGTGACAGCAGATTCGTATACTCTTCGCTACGTTTTTTGGCGTGTTCCTGCTTCTTTGGAATTGTGCGCTGGTATTCATCAATCAAAGACTTTGCCTGTTCCAACTTTTTCTCTGCCAGCCTGCTGTTTTTTTCCTTCTGTGTATAGGTATCATGAATCAGTTCAAATGTTGCCTGAGCCTCATTTTGGGCTTTTTGGGCATCCTCTTTTGAAGCAAATTCAGTATGATTTTCAAGTTCCTGTAAAGCCGCAACAGCACCGCTAAGCTCCGCTTTTACATCCAAGAGCTTTTTTTTGGACTCTTCAAGCTGTGTTTCCTGTTGACCGATGCGCTCAGACAGTTCTTTTGCCCTCTGCTTTTCTGTCTCCAAAAGTTCCAATTGCTCTGCACAGCTTCTGTCTTCCTCCTGTGCCTTTCTTTTGTAACCATCAAACGTTTCCCCGATCACAGCGCTTTCCTGTATGCCAAGCTGTTCACAGATTTGTGTACATTCCACATCAATCTGCTCCTGTATTTTTTCTATGATCGTCTTTAATTCGCCTGCCTCTAGTGATCTCTGCTGCCTGTTTTCATTCCACTGCATACTGTCGGCCTTCGCAGCTTCGACATCCTTTTGGGTAGGTATCACCAGCTCATCAGAGAGTCTGTATGGCATTGGATGAACTTTTGAACCACATACCTTACAGGGTTCTCCTTCAATCAGTTCACGCGCAAGGATTCCTGCCTGCTCGCTCAAAAAGAGCGTGTTCTGTTTTTCATAATATGCTGTTTTTTCCTGATATTCTGCATTTGCTTTGATCAGCTCTTTTTGCTTCTTAGAGAGTTTCGTCTGCTTTGAGGTGAGATCTTTTTGAAGTTCTTCAAGCTGATGGATTCGCTCTTCAAGTATTGCCACCTTCGCAAGCTCTGCCTCCGCCTTCGCCTTCTTTCCTTGTGCATCGCTGTAAGTCTCTACCCTGTTTTGGCTATTTGCATAATCCTCCTTCAGCCCGCAAAGCACCTCCTCCTGCTCTGAGATCCGTTTGCAAAGCGCATCATGCTCTCTTGATTTTTTGTCTTTCTCCTCCTCTGCCTTTGTCTTTCTGTCAAAAAGCTGAATGGCGTCAGTAACCTTTTGTGTCAGCTCATGCAGGCTTCGTTTTTCAGCCTCGTATCGTTTCGACACCTCCTGGTAACATTCAAGTGCTTCGTTCCATCCCGCCTGCAGGGCCGGCAATGCGTCAATCTGCTCTTGTTTTCTGGTTTCAAGGTCACGAAGCTCCAAAGCTGCGTCCTCATACAATTGATAGACTGGCTTTAGCTCGTATGCCTCCTTTAATCTGCTGACTAGTTTCTCCTGATCTGCCATCCGGGCTGCAGTCTGTTCACATTCACGCAGTACAACCTGTGCATCTTCAAATTTTACAAATGCATCCATCAGCGCTTCCGCCTTGGTGTATGCACTCTTTGCCACGTCAAGTGCCTTTGCTGCGCCTTCCCACCTGGCTGTCAGGGCTGTTATTTTATCATTAGCGTAGGCGCAAAACGCCTCCAGATCGTTAAGGTAATCCCCGAGGACGGATAGATTACCGCCTTTGAGTTCCACAGAAGATCGATCCAGTTTTCCATATCCTTCAAAGTCCTCCGATACTGTGACATGTGCAAGCTCCGTCTGGCACTGTGTCTTGATGATCGCAATTTCCTTTTCCTTCTCCTTTTTTCTGTCCTCCAGGATACGGCGCATTTTCTCATAAAGCTCAGTGCCAAACAACTTCCTGAAAATTTCCTTTTTGTCATCCGTCTTTGCACGCAAAAGCTCCATAAACTCACCTTGCGCAATCATCGCTACCTGCATGAACTGTTCCCTGGTAAGGCCTACGATTTCTTCAATTTTTTCATCCACATTTTTCTCTGCATATGCAGTATTGTCAGGAAGAATCAGCTCCACAGAGCCTTTTTCTTCCGCAAAATCCCTGCCTGATTTTCCACGCCTTTTCATAGGGCGAAGATGCCTCGGTACACGGCGCACCCGATATACAGGAGCATCCTCCCTTGCCGACTCTGCGAACGTAAACTCCACTTCCGGTGTCTCGTCAAGTGCCACAAAATGGCTCTGCAGAAGCACGCCATCCTTTTTATTGTAAATAGAGCTTGCCTGTCCGTACAGTGCGAAGACAATCGCATCAAAAATCGTTGTCTTTCCAGCGCCTGTATCACCTGTAATCAGAAAAAGGTTCTGTGTGCTTCTGGTAAAATCAATGATTGTTTCTTTTCCGTAGGAGCCAAAGGCTCTCATTTTAAGAATTAATGGTTTCATCTATTCCTCAGCCTCCAATGCCTCATTCATCACGGACTTCATAATCTCCATCTCCTCCTCATCCATATCCGGTATAAATTCACAGATCAGCGCAAAGGGATCGTTGTAAGTATGTTCCAAGATCTCATCTGACAGATTCAGTTCTCTGGTCTTATTCCTCTGAATCTCCAGCAGATTTGGAAATGCCATTAAAAGACGCTCCTGCAAATCAATCACATCAAGATCTTCGGTATCAGTCAGGCGAATCTGCACATAGTCATCGGATGCCTGCCGCAGCACATTTTCAAAGGTACCCTCTATGACGGCTACCTTACGTTTCGGCTCCAGCTTAAGTTTCGTAATATGGACGTCTTCACCCTTCCTGCCGATATCTGCCATCAGGATTCCCTTTTCCTGATTTGCTTCGCTGATGGAATAAGCAAACGGGGTGCCGCAATACCGAAAACGGTCGTCCCCCACCGTCATCGGTTTATGGATATGTCCAAGCGCTGCATATTCAAACGGTTCCAGCACATCGCTCCACACCACATCGATATTTCCAACTGTGGTAATCTCTGATTCCATTCGCTCGATATCCTCTACACGCTGACCGGAAGGCATATAGAACTGATGACTTACCAGCACATTTCTTTTTCCTGTGTCAATTTTTTCGCGTGCAAACAGTTTGTGAAGCGCTTCGTTATAGCTGTAGGCATGATCATGATCGTTGTCCTCATCGAAAACAGTTCGGATTACGGACGGTTTTGAAAAAGGAAGCAGATAAAATATAACCTCACCATATTCATCCGTCAGTGTCACCTTTTCCATGTACTCATCAGGTTTCACAGGAGGCATTCCCACCATGTGCACCCGCTGTCTCGACATTAGCCAGCTAAAGTAATCAAGCCTTCCGGCACTGTCATGATTTCCGCTGACGATCATAATTTCAGTCTTGTCCGATGCCTCATAGAGCCCCTGCACAAAAACATTAAAAGTCTGTACCGACTCAACCGACGGCACTGTCTTGTCATAGATATCTCCAGCGATGACAACCACATCCGGCTGATATTCTCTGACATATTTTATAACCTGATCAAACAGATACTCCTGCTCTCCACGCAGGTCATGATTATAGAGTTTGATTCCGATATGTAAATCCGAGAGGTGAAATATTCTCATGTCAATAACCCCTTCCTTCCGTTGGTAGTGTAAAAGTCATAATTCTATCTTACGGTCAAAAACACAAAAAAGCAAGCCGCTATAAATCTTGCGGCCTGCTTAAAATATTAATGTGATTCTATTTTAGATCTGATTAGTTGAGTTTCCAGATGTCTCTGTTGTACTCTGCGATTGTTCTATCTGATGAGAAGAATCCTGCCTTTGCAATGTTTACAAGCATCATCTTCTTCCACTTATCCTCATCCTTGAAGTCTTCGAACATCTTATCCTTTGTCTCGATGTAATCCTCAAGGTCAAGCAATGTCATGAACCAGTCTTTGTTGATGAGCTCTTTCTGAAGTCTTGTCAGACGCTCCTCGTTACCAACCTCTAATACTTCCTTGCTTGTGATGAAATCAACAGCTTCCTTGATCACATCGCTCTTCTCATAGAAGTCTTTTGATACATAGTCAGCCTTCTCATAGTGCTTGATAACCTGCTCTGACTTCTCACCGAAGATGTAGATATTGTCATCGCCTACAAGCTCGTTGATCTCTACGTTAGCACCATCGCTTGTACCAAGTGTCACAGCACCATTGAGCATGAACTTCATGTTACCTGTACCACTTGCCTCCTTAGATGCCAGTGAGATCTGCTCAGAGATATCACATGCCGGGATCAGCTTCTCTGCATAGCTTACATTGTAGTTCTCTACCATAACAACCTTCATGTAATCCTTTACATCAGGATCGTTGTTTATGATCTCCTGTAAGCAGAGTAATAAATGAATGATATCCTGTGCAATGATATATGCAGGAGCTGCCTTTGCACCGAAGATAAATGTGATCGGTGTAGAAGGCTTCTTTCCTTCCTTGATCTCCAGATACTTATGAATGATGTAAAGTGCATTCATCTGCTGACGCTTGTACTCATGAAGTCTCTTGATCTGGATATCGTAAATAGAGTTCGGGTTGATCTCCTGTCCCTCATTCTCTTTGATATATGCTGCAAGAGCTGCCTTCTTATCGTTCTTGATTGCCTTGATCTCTGAAAGTAATGCTGCGTCATCCTTGTACTCCAAGAGCTTCTCTAACTCATCTGCATCCTTCTTCCAGCCATCGCCGATTGTCTTTGTGATGCATGCAGCAAGCTCTTTATTACATGACATTAACCATCTTCTGAATGTGATACCGTTTGTCTTGTTGTTGAACTTCTCAGGATAAATCTTGTAGAAGTGGTTCAGCTCAGTATCCTTTAAGATCTCTGTATGGATTGCTGCAACACCGTTTACAGAGAAGCCATAGTGGATATCGATATGAGCCATGTGTACTCTGAGATCCTTGTCGATGATCTGTACCTTAGGATCGTCATACTTAATGGCAGCTCTCTTATCCAACTCCCAGATAATCGGCATTAACTGTGGAACAACTTTCTGTAAATACTTTACAGGCCATTTCTCAAGAGCCTCTGCAAGGATTGTGTGGTTTGTATATGCACATGTCTTGCTTACTACATCAATAGCCTCTTCCATCTCAAATCCTTCCTCTTCTGTCAGGATACGGATCAGCTCTGGAATAACCATTGTAGGATGTGTATCGTTAATCTGGATCACAGCATGCTCATACATCTTGTGAAGATCATAGCCGTTGTCCTTCATTTCCTTCAAAATCAGCTGTGCGCCGTTGCATACCATGAAGTACTGCTGGTAAATACGAAGCTGCTGACCTGCCTCATCAGAATCATCCGGATAAAGGAACAGTGTAAGGTTCTTGTCAATATCGTTCTTATCGAAATCGATACCTTCTTTTACGATGCTCTCATCAACTGTCTCAATGTCGAATAAATGAAGCTTATTCATACCCTGATCATAACCGATTACATCGATATCATATAATCTTGACATAACCTTCTTCTTTCCAAAGTATACCGGGAAAGAAATGTCTGTCTTTGTCAGCCATGACTGATCCTCAATCCAGTCATTCTTCTCAGCTGTCTGCTGTCTGTCCTTAAATACCTGCTTGAAAAGACCAAAATGATAGTTCAGTCCGATACCGTCTCCAGGAAGTCCAAGGCTTGCGATCGAATCCAGGAAACATGCTGCAAGTCTTCCAAGACCACCGTTACCAAGTGATGGTTCAGGCTCAACCTCCTCGATACGGCTAAGCTCTTTGCCTTCCTCCTTCAGCGCTGCATCCAGCTCATCATAGATGCCAAGGTTGATCAGGTTATTTGATAACAGTTTACCAATCAGGAACTCAGCAGAGATATAGTATACCTTCTTCTTTCCCTTGATTGTGCCTTTGTTCTCCATCATGTCCTTTGTCATGTTGAGGATCGCAAAGTAAAGCTGGCTGTCATCAAGATCTTTGATTGCCTTGCCATACATTTTCTGTGCTACTGCTTCCAAATTTGTCTTTACGCTCATTTCTTACTCCTTTTGTACTGCTTTTGCAGATTTTTTGATAATAGTTACATTGTTACTTATATTTTATAATGTAAAAATTATAAGTTTCCAAAAATATAATAGTTATGTCGGATAATCATGAAATGACATCCAGATATTTGATACGGATCAGCTTATGTGGCATCACGATATCCTGACCGGTTCCACCCTCCATCAACCGCGAGAGCTCTTCCACTGCATTTGATGCAATCTTTTTAAAATCCTGCTTTACTGTATGCATCTGCTTTCCGGCATATCCCATAAGGCTTACCCCGTCAAATCCGCAGACTGGTCTGTAGATATCCATGTCAATCAGTGCTTTCATGGCACCAATTGCCATCATATCAGATGCACATATAATGGCATCTTTATCCGGAGCATACTGCATGGTCAGCTTTCTGGCCTCCAACTCACTAAAGTCACCATTTCTGATCAGAACTTTCAATCCGAGTTCATCTGCCAGCTGTTTCATGCCTTTGAGACGTTCCTCTGACACATATCCGCTCTTTTTTCCTGATATATACAGGATTTTTCTGCAGGTGTTCTTTTTCAGAAATTCTTTTGCCACTTCGTACTGTGCTTTTGCATTATCGATATGAATACTTGACGTATTTTCCCCAACACCGGGCGCATCAATGAGTACCGTTTTGAATTTACCGCTTTTTACCAGCCTCCCTAACGCAGTGTCTTCTCTGGAAAAGCCACATATGATCAGGCCTTCAATGCTCTGTGACTGGAAATATCTGATCATTTCCTCCACATTCATCTCAGCAATCATGGTAAAGAATACCGTAATGATATCCATTCCCTTTTCCTTCGCCTTGTTAATGGCACCCGTGATATACTGCATAAAAATCTCATCTACCGCCTGGACAGGTCTGTCCACATCGATCAGCAGTGCCACCCTTCCCGTTTTCTTGGAAGAAAGCGCCGAGGCAATTGTGTTTGGTACAAAGCCAAGTTCCGTTATGGCTGTGTTTACCTTCTCCTTTGTCTCCTCGCTCACGTTCGGGTAGTGGTTTAGCACCTTAGAAACCGTGGAGATGGCTACGCCGGCTTCTTTTGCCACATCTCTTATCGAAACCACGTAATATCCCACCTTCTCTTTTGATTAAAGCAACCAGCAAAGATTTACTGTTCACTCCGTTCCAGTAACGCTAAGATTTACTTTTTGGTCTTGGAAAACGTTTTCTGGAAAACGTTTTCTTTATCATACAACAAAAATAACGGTTTGTCTACCGTTATTTTATTTTTTTTATTTTCAAGGTTATTGTGGTCTGCTCATAATCTTATCCACCGATGCAATCAATCTGTCTTCTTCAAACGGTTTGACAATAAAATCTTTCGCACCGCACTGAATTGCCTGCGCTACCATAGCCTGCTGCCCCATAGCGGAGCAAATGATAACTCTTGCCTTGGGTTCTAGCTCCTTAATTCGCTTCAATGCCTCTACGCCGTTCATTTCAGGCATGGTAATGTCCAGCAGCACTACGTCCGGTTTGAGTTCAATAAACTTCTTAACAGCCACAACACCGTTCTCTGCCTCTCCGATCACCGTGTGCCCATGAGCCTCCAGCATTTTTTTGATTGTCATTCTCATGAATGCTGCATCATCTACGATCAACACGTTTGCCATAGCTTTACCACCTTTCTTTTCAAACAGCTACAGACAGTATAACACATTTTAACTCACAATGAAATATATTATTTGAAATTTTCTGTCTTTTTTTGTCACATGTTATGAACGCTCTTCAGTTCATCCTTCGATGCCGTGATATCTTCTACAAGTCCAATCGCATTTTCAATTGCACATTGTTCCACCCACTCATACAACTTTTCCCTGCTTTCCTTCTCAGATCTGACTGCATGATAATTCATCACCTTATACTGATAGATATGTTCTCCAAATCTGTGAACTCTTTCACAGGTAAGATGAATGCCGTCAACCGGCATAATTGTGATAAATTCATCCGGGGTAGCAGCGCTTTTAACCAGAACATATTTGTAATTGTAATTCTTCACAAAGATGCTGTCTCCACCAACGACTTCAATATCCTGATTGATTGGAATTCTTGCCATTCTTCGATAGTCAAGGCTTTTCGTGACAAAGCGGTTTCCAATATTTCTACCGATATCACTAAATATATTTTGCGGCGCAGCAAGCTTTCTTGTCTCTGCCGGCTTTCTGTCGTACAAAATTCCATAATACTGCTGTTTATACTCCTCAACATTCTTCAGCAATATCACATATTTCCACTTTTTACCATCGCGCTCAGCGCCGATGACTCTTCCTTCCATAACTGCCTGGTATCTGCCACTATCCAGCTTGACTGACACCATTTCCTCATCGTCGATATCATACGGCCGGTCACACCATATGGAGATTGCTCTTGATGACAAGTCTCTGGTGATTCCCTGTATCGTCTGGATCTTGTCCTTCAATTCATAACTGATGTGTGCCTCGATACGATTTTCCTGTCTGACATGCGGAATCCCGATCAACCAGAATATTGACATCAGTTCATAGTAAAGATTGGCAAGTATCCAAATGATAAATGGCACTTTGAGCAGTTCTTCATCTATGATCAAAGAATTGACACCCAAAACAAACGCAGCTATATTCAAAGCCATCAGTACGATATGTGGCACAAAATAGCCGACGTTCTTAAGCTTATTGGCCTTGATCTTATCGATCGACTTCGGTTTGTATATTCCAAGTACTGCCTTGATCTGTGGCAGCACAAGATACGGTGCTTCCGTATATCGGTAAATCTGTCTCCATTTCAGTGATGTCGTTTCGCCACTCAAACCTCTCATGCATAGATTGGCACTAGCATAGATTGCAATCCAGAAAAGGCCCAATACAATTGCCTGAGCTTCCAGTACCCTGACGCCCAAAATACAATAAAGGGCTGGCATGATCATTGTAATAATGCTCCGAAACGGACATGACAGGCTGATCAGATAAGTGAACAGATTCTTTTTCTGCCTGAAGTTCAATTTTCCCCCGACCAGAGCATGCTCTCTGCGCAGCGCATCGATTGCATCTGCCACACGAATCCTGCGCCGCATGATACAGGTCGCAATATCACTGTCAAAAAAACCTGATATCAAATCTCTGTTGACATATTTGCCGACGTATCCCTTCTTGAGCATCCTGATACCCGTAATCGTATATCCTTGCGGTGCTTCTGCATCAAAACCGCCTGTTTTCTCCAATGCCTCTCTTGCAAACACAGCACCTGATCCGCAGCATATGACACTGTTATCCCGGGCAAATACAGGCTGCTGACACTTTAAAAAATATCTTCTTTCATTTGGAACAAGATTCTGCGAAAATAATCTGAACTGAAAGGAACCTGCATTAAAATATCCAAACGATGTCTGCACAAATCCTATTTTTTCCTGCTTTGTCATAAAACGTGAAATTGTCTCATCCAAAAACTCGTGTCTTGGAAGCATCCCCGCCTCAATCACAGTCACAAGCGGACTGGATGCCTGGAAAATGGCCTCATTCAGTTCACGAACACCACCTGTTACAGTGGTAATATGTACCTTATTCTTGTCAGGATAATCCATTAGAAGACAGGCATTCATCGTGTTGGCAGTCCCCTTCTTGTCATGGGTTCTGTCGAATACAAACACATCTACATCAGGATACTCCAATGGATCACATAGCTTCACCGGTTCTTCTCCAGTGTCTGTATTTCTCTGAATCACAGACAACTGCATCCACAAAAATACAATTCCGCAAATCTCAGTCAGTAGAAAAACAACTGCTGCAATCATGTCAGCCATTCCCTGGTCGACAGGAAGTGTATATCGCATTCTCCAGTAAAAATAGCAAATTGCGATCAAAATATTTATTATCAAAACTACTCTGTATAAACCTTTTCTATTTCCCATACCCATATTTCCTTTGTATATGATGTTGTTACATCTTTACGTTATCATGTAAATTATGGAAAGTCAACTACTGTACTCTTTTTGCTACGACTGCAAACCTTCCGTTTTTTGTGTGATATGCACAGGTCGATAATGTTATGAGCTCATCCCCAAATTCAGCGGTCACCCCGGTATCATAAAGGCTCATCTTTTTGATATTCTGATAATACTCGTCGAAACGTTCTTTGGTGTCAAACTTCGGATAGTTATAATAGAGGAATTTGTCTGTCCTGCTTTGATAGACCTTGGCATGAAACACTGCCATTACTTCATAAACTCTCATCTCATCACGTGTATGAAGATAAATCTTTGCGTGTTCCTTTTCATAAGCTTCATCCTCATATTCTGTGAGGTTTCCAAACATTGCACCGGATTTCATGTGATGACCATGGATCAGGATATTCGCCCGTTCATCATCAAGACTACAGTCTGTATCAATGAACAGTGTTCCATTTTTATCATCATTTCCAAAAAAATCCCTGTACAGATAATATTCTTCGTCATTCGGTGTCTGCATCACAGGATAATCAATATCCGTACCTGGTATCAATAACCATGCTGCCATATCATCATTCATTTCAAAGAGACTGTCATAGGGAGTACTATACTTACTTTCCTGTTCCTTTTTCCCCACATCGCTGTCCCTTATTTCTGCTATTTTCTCTCTGACTTCACTGGCATTTCTCTCAAGCTGTATGTTTCTATAGCTGATCACGCCAAATGCCCCAAAACAGATCACTGCCACAATGACCAGGACAAAATCCCATCTTATCTGTTTTTTCAACGCGATACCTCCTCTTTGACTAAAAATGCATGCCAAATGGCATGCATTTTTAATATTTCGTCTATTCACTCTTTCTTGTTCTTCTGTTTACAACAAATGCTGCTGCCAACGCTGCAACTCCCGCCAACGCAAACGGCATTGGATTGGCACTGTGATCACCTGTATCAGGCATGCTTGCAAGTGGTGTATCCTCATCTAAGATCGTTACAGTATCTGCAAGTGGTGTGTCCTCATCCATGATCGTTGTCAGTGCTGCTGCAAGCGGTGTAGCCTCATCCATGATCGTTGTCAGTGTTGCTGCAAGCGGAACTGTCGGATCTGTTATCGTAGTATTAATCGGTGTCGGTGTTGGTTCCGGATCAGGCGTCGGATCTGGTGTTGGTGTTGGTGTCGGTGTCGGGTCTGGATCAGGCGTTGGATCCGGATCCGGGGTTGGGTCTGGATCTGGTGTCGGGTCTGGATCTGGACCTGGTGTTGGTTTTGGATCCGTTGCTTTGTACTGAGCACGGTATACTGCGTTTCCAACACACTTATTGTCATCACTAACAGCCTTGTAATCCTTCTCGCTT
>JAFOYD010000150.1 GCA_017391545.1 Lachnospiraceae bacterium | reverse complement strand
TTATGGCCATTGTTGAAGCAGCAGCAGCAGGAACTCCATATGATGACATCATGGCAGAGTGGACACAGAAGTGGAACGATGCTCAGAGCGCTTTGGGCGTAGAAGTACTGTACTAATTTCAATTGCTTATAACTAATTTAGTAATACACTTATTATCTTTTTCATGTAACACTTTTTAACGGCTTGCAGGTAAAATACCTGCAAGCCAAAAAACAGAAATTTATATTATATGAGAGAAGGAGGAGATGGCTTTATGGCAGTAGCAATGAAGAAACAAGAGTCAAAAAGACCATTCAATTTCCTTAGGTGGGCAAAGAGCAGGAAAGGTCAGCAGACGCTAATTATTATCGGCTTTTCCATAATTCCTTTGATACTCCTATTTACATTTACCTATTTTCCGTTCGCCAAGATGGCACAGTTCAGTTTTTATGACAGAAACTATATTAAAGTAAAAGGCTTTGTAGGCCTTAAAAATTACATTGATGTATTCAAGAGACCGGATATCTTCAAGTCACTGTGGTTATCACTCTACTACATGGCAGGAGCGGTGATCCAGCTTGCACTTGCACTTTATCTGGCAACGATTTTCAGCTTTGGAGTAAAAGGTGGCAATTTCTTCAAGGGATGTATGTTCTTCCCTTACCTGATCAACGGTATTGCCATCGGTTTCATCTTCAAGTTCTTCTATACAAGAGGCTTCGTTTTGGATACGGTACTCCAATGGATCGGATTTGACCTGGAAAATCTTCCGTACTGGCTCAAAGATACCAGTATCAACAATATTTCCCTGGTTGCGACCAGCGTCTGGAAATATTTTGGTAACAACATGGTACTCTTCATCGGTGCGATGATGTCCGTAGACTCATCACTCTATGAGGCGGCAGAGCTGGACGGTGCAAATAAATGGCAGCAGTTCAAGTACATTATGCTTCCGAGCATCAAGACGATTGTCATGCTGAACCTCATCATGTCAATCACAGGTTCCTTAAGTGCATTCGAGCCTCCTTACGTTATCATGTCAGGTGGTGGAAATGGTACTGCGACATACTTCGTAAAGATGCACGAGGTGGCACACACAAGCCAGAAGCTTGGACTTGCATCCGCAATGGCAATCGTTCTCTTACTGATCATCTTCGCAGCGACAATCTTACAGAAGCTGTTCTTCAAGTATGTATTTAGAAATGCTGAGGATGAGGATAAGGGAGCAGCAGCAAAGCGTGAAAAGAAGCTTGCAAAATTAAGAGCAAAGGAGGCGGCAAAAGCATGACAGCAGTACAGGCAATCAAAAAGTATTTGTGGATTTTTGTAAAATATTTCTCCATTATATTCTTCTCATTTATCGCAATTTTGCCGATTGTATCCTGTGTGATCACCGCATTTAAGACAGATGCGGAGTACCAGAGTACAAATGTTATGACACCGCCGGAGAGCTGGCTGAACTTCCAGAATTTCATTGATGCCATCAACAAGGCAGATATGGTGAAGGCATTTGTCAACTCAGCAATTGTCGTTGTCGTTGTTGTTGCAGGATCAGTCATGATTGGTTCCATGCTGGCATATGTACTGAACCGTTTCACATTCCCTGGAAACGGACTGATTCGTAACCTGTTCCTTTTCGCAACATTACTTCCTGGTATTGCGATGCAGGTATCAACATACCAGTTGATGTATCAGTTAAAGTTCATCAACCACTTATATGGATACATTATCCTGATGATGGGTACGGATGTTATCTCAATCTACATTTTATGAGGCAAGTGGAGACAGGGAAGCGCTGGACAAGGCATATGAGCTGTACGACATTATTGAGACAAAAATGCGTGACGAGCTTGGATACAAGGAAGCTTTCGACGAGGAGTTCCATGAGATCGACAATGAAAAGCTTTCAGAGAATGGCGTCATTGCACAGAAGACAATGAACACGTTGCTTCATGTATTTGAGGCATACACGGAGCTTTACAGGGTAGACCACAATGAAAAGGTCGCAGACAAGATCAAGTGGATGATGGATATTCTGGCAGAAAAAGTCTACAATCCAAAGCTTCATCGTCAGGAAGTGTTCTTTGATGACAAGTGGAATTCCATCATTGATCTACATTCCTATGGCCATGACATCGAGACAGCATGGCTTGTAGACAGAAGTGTTGATATCCTTGGCGACGCGGATTATGAGAAAAAGATGACACCGATTACAAAAGATCTGACGGACCGTATCTACAGAGTCGCATTCAACGGTTCCTCACTTGCAAATGAATGTGAGAAGGGCGTTGTCAATGATTGGCGGATCTGGTGGGTGCAGGCAGAGACCGTGGTCGGCTTTATCAACGGCTATGAAAAGACAGGAAAAGAAGAGTATCTGGGTGCTGCGGAGAATGTATGGCATTTTATCAAGGAGCATCTGATCGATACACGCGATGGCTATGCAAATGGTCGGGAATGGTACTGGCGCGTAAAACCTGCTGGTACCCCTGATGATACACAGCCGATCGTGGAACCATGGAAATGTCCATACCACAATGGCAGAATGTGCTTTGAAGTGATAAGGAGGATAAGATGAGCAACGTATTTAATGAAAATTACGCAAAAGTAATGAAAAAATATGAAGATACAATCAACCGCAAGAATGTCAAGAGTGATTTCTATAATGGTATTTATGACCGTTATGAATATCCGGTTCTGACAAGAGATCATATTCCGCCTTTCTGGAAATATGACATGAATCCTGAGACAAATCCTTATTTTATGGAGCGTCTTGGTGTGAATGCGGTATTTAACGCAGGTGCGATTGAGCTGAACGGCAAGTTCTACCTGGTAGCAAGAGTAGAAGGAAACGACAGAAAATCCTTCTTTGCAGTAGCCGAGAGCGACAATGGTATCGATGGATTCAAGTTCTGGGATTATCCGATCCTTTTGGACGATGTATGCCCGGAGGAGACAAACGTATATGATATGCGTCTGACAAAGCATGAGGACGGTTATATTTATGGTGTATTCTGCTCTGAGAGCAAGGACACGAGCGTCAATGACCTCTCAGCAGCAGTCGCTGCAGCAGGTATTGTCAGAACAAAGGATCTGAAGAACTGGGAGCGTCTTGATAATTTAAAGACACTCAATTCACCACAGCAGAGAAATGTCGTGCTGCATCCTGAATTTGTAAACGGCAAGTATGCATTCTACACAAGACCGATGGATGATTTCATCGATACAGGAAGTGGCGGGGAGTTGGATTTGGACTTTGTGATGATATCACACATGCAGTGATCGATGAGGAGATCATCACCAGCAAGAGAAAGTATCACACAATCACAGAGGCAAAGAACGGTGCTGGAGCAGTGCCAATCAAGACGGATAAGGGCTGGATTCATATCGCACATGGTGTCAGAAATACAGCAGCAGGACTTCGCTATGTTGTCTATGCATTTGCGACTTCACTTGAGGATCCGACAAAGGTCATCGCAGAGCCGGGCGGATTCCTGATCGCACCACTTGGCGGTGAGAGAGTCGGAGATGTATCAAACGTTGTATTTACGAACGGAGCAATTGCCAGAGACAATGGTGATGTCTACATTTACTATGCATCGAGCGATACCAGACTTCATGTGGCTACAACAACGATCGACAAGCTGAAAGATTATGTATTTAATACACCTTCTGATCCGCTTCGTTCTGTTAAGTGCGTGGAGCAGAGATGTGACTTTATCAAGAAGAATTTAGAATTTATGAATAAATAGTAACTGTTCAGCAGGTCTGCGCATTTACTGCGCTGACCGTGAAAAAAAGTAGTGGCAGCAGGCACAAATCCATTTGCGAAGCAAATTTTGCATGGATTTGTGCACGTAACTATGAAGGTACTGAATAGTTACAATAAATAATTTGTGTGGAGGCAGACAATGAATGCTCAGACATATGGAATTGATTTAAAAAAGGGCGTGCTGAATAAGGGAAACCTTAGTCGTATTGAGAGAGTGATGAAAAAGGCGATGGCAGGTGAGGATATCACCGTAGGTTTTTTAGGCGGTTC
>JAFOYD010000149.1 GCA_017391545.1 Lachnospiraceae bacterium | reverse complement strand
CTGTGCTACTGCCCAAGACGACTTCTCGCCAACTTGGCGAGAAGTTCCTTCCTCCAAGTCAGCCCTTTCTCCCTGGTGCTTCAAGGCTTCATTTTTCATCTTAAAAGCAAAAGCCCTCTCACTTGGCAGTATCTCCTCTCTGGAAAGATTCGAATCTACCATCAAAATTACTGCGGCATCATCATCCATATCTCTTACAATTACAGGCATTGTCTCAAGTCCAGCCAGCTCACATGCATGGTGCCTGCGGTGTCCTGAAATCAGTTCATAGCCTCCATCTTCTCTAGGACGTGCTATTGCCGGAGTCATAACACCAAATTGCTGAATACTCTCTACTGTCTTTTGCATGTCCTCATTGTCGAGGACCTTAAATGGATGGTCTTTAAAAGGAAACAACTCTGAAAGTGCTATTTCCTGGACCTTTTCTACCGAACTGTCTGCTTTGTCAGCACTACGACTTTCTTCTGTGGAGAAAATATCATCGTAGCTGGCCAAGCTGATGTTGGCGCCTCTTTTCGCCATCTAATAGCACCTCCCTTGTTAAGTTGTAATACCCCTGAGCCACCTTTCCAGATGGATCATGCTCAAAAATACTTTTTCCTTCTGCACTGATTTCAGCAGCTCGAACCGAGTGAGGTATCTCTGTATCAAAGACTCTGATTTTACTGCCATAGGTGTTTCTTATCAGCTCACTTATCATCTTTGAATCATTGGTTCTGGCATCCACCATGGTTAGTAAAATGCCCTCAATTTTAAGCTTTGGATTGATCTGTCTCTTTACCTTTGCAATGGTTCCAAGCAACTGCTCCAAACCCTTTGCTGACAAATACTGAGCCTGCACTGGAATCACACAATTATCTGCAGCTCCAAGTGCATTTACGGTCAGCATTCCAAGTGAAGGAGAACAGTCAATAAGAATCTGATCATACTGTTTGTTCACTGTATCAATATATTGCTTTAGGATAGTCTCTCGACTAATCACATTGATAAGCGACATCTCCAGACCAGATAATTCGATATTGGCAGGCATCAGATCCACTCCCTCTGGATGAGTAAGAATACCTTCCTTATCTCCAATTGGCTGCTCATTCATGATTTTTTCCATCATGGTTGAGATAGTAGGATTAAGCTCATCCGTCCTGGGATGCCCCATGCTGATAGTGAGACTTCCCTGCGGATCCAAATCTATAAGAAGGACTTTTTGTCCCATCATAGCCATTCCTACTCCAAGATTCTCTGCAGTACAGGTCTTCCCTGTCCCTCCCTTTTGGTTAACTACTGCAGTAACGTTTGCTCTGTGTGACAATTCATCACCTCCCTAAATACGACCATTTGCATGGTCATTGTTGTACAGGGCCTGGTAATAATTGCTAATCGTCATAGGCGCGTTGTAAAGAGAAGCCAGAATATACTGCTTGATATTCCTTACCTTCGTGCTGTTCTCCTTCAACCCTGTCATCACGAACTCAATGTGCGAACAATCCAGCTTCATAAGTCTGCTCCTAACCACCTCTGAAGGTTTGTCGTCACCAGCGATGCGAATTACAGATCTTTTGCTGCAAACTGTGTCCAGTATAATTTCAAGAATTTCACTGATTCGATCACGCTCATAGGGATTTGATTTCATCAGATATTCCACCTGTAACTGCTCATAAAAATACTGTCTGTAGCTTTCCCTTTCCTCCATCTCTTCTGAAATGAATGGATAAGTATTACTAAAATCAGTATTGTTTATATCAGTATTATTACCCAATGATTTCCGTGGTTCTTGAACACTGAGTTTCACGGTTCCAGAACCATGATTTTCACTGTTCTGTAGCAATGATAATCGTGGTTCTATAAAGTTCTTCACATAGATTCGATTTGGCTTTCCGAGACCCTGGCGTTTTTTCTCAATAAGTCCAATGGTCTCAAGCTCTGATAACAGCTTTAGCGCCTTCTGTTCTGCACATCCCAGTGCAGCCTCAACAGATTCTAACGTGCAATACACAAATATCCGGCCCTGCTCATCTACCCAGCTGTTTTTCACAGATAGGCTTACCCTGTCTAAAAGCAGTCCGTACAGCGTTTTTGCATCTGATGACATTCCCTTAAATCTTGCATCTGTATAAAGAAGCTTGGGAATTCTGTAAAATGCAAACTGTTCCGACTGCTCGCTGTAAAAGTAGTCGAAATTCATAGGCTACCACCCGAAGATATCTGAAGCTAATTCATAAATATCTCTCAGCTCCCAATAAGGATTCGGGATTACATCAATTGCCATAGGCTTATCCCTAAATACATTTATTGGCTTGTTGTACTTGCATCTGGCATAAAGGCAGGTGCGATACTTCCAGTTTGGCCGATAACACTCACAGGATTTACAGTCCTTCGGCACAATGTTTTCTGCATTAGGAACCTCTTCCATAAATCTGCGAAGTCTGTTGAATCTTCGATAATCAACTACCGACATACTACGCTGCATACATGTCTACTCCCTTCTGTCCCAGTATTTTCTTAGTACACCACCCGATACAAGGAGTTGCCTTGCCATAAGGGCATCCATCGCATGGTGTAGGAGCCATGCGTGGACACTCTAACAGGTAGTAGCAGTTCATTTTTCCAAGTCGACATCCTACCTTGTCGTTTACCCAGAAATGACAGAATACACACTCCGGCGGCCTGTCACCTGCATACTTAACCTTGCTCATTAGATTGCTTCTCCTCCCTTAGCTTTTGTCGCTTTTTCCGACACATCCTTTGCCGGTCTGTCAGCTACCTCTTTTTTCTTGTCTCCAAGATCCTTGAGAACAGAACCCTTTTCTCCAAGATCAGCCTCAGCTTCCTTGGCATTTTGTCTGTCCTCATAATCAGCGGCAAGCTCAAACACCTTGTCTACGCTGTCATAGTGATAAACATTGTCTGTAAGCTTATCTGCTGCACTGACCTCCGTGGCATTAACCTCACGGACCATATCCTGAAGCTGTTCGAAGTTCATTCCACCATCGTCTTTGACCAAAATTACTTCATGACGTGAGCTTGGAAGCAGATAGAAATCGCCATTGAGCTGTTCAGCTGCCTGCTGCATAAACTCAGGATATGCGATGATACCTGCACCATTGATCTTGTCAGGAGTAGTAGCCACAAACATCATTTCATGGCCATCCGGCTGCATTGACTCTCCAAACATGGCAAACATTTCCTCGCCCATCATCTCCTTAATGATTTCAGTCATTCCCTTGATAACTGGTGG
>JAFOYD010000148.1 GCA_017391545.1 Lachnospiraceae bacterium | reverse complement strand
GCAAGTCTGATCAGATCAAGCACTGTAATTCCTTTGAAACGGACAGGCTGCTGAAACGCAAAGCTGATACCAAGCTTTGCCCTCTCCGTAATCGACAGATCGGTTATGTCCTGTCCATCAAGCAGAATCTGTCCATCGGTTGGCCGGATGATACCCGCAATCAGCTTGGCAAGCGTGGATTTGCCTCCTCCATTTGGTCCTGTAATCGCGGTGAATCTGTCATCTATCTTCAAATTAATATGGTTTAATATATCCTTTCCATCTCCATCCTCCACATGATAGGAAATGTTCTTTAGTTCTAACACGTACATTCGACTCCTTCCAATGATATTGTTCTCTATAAACAGTATAAAGAATCTTTCACAAAAAAGCACTCTTTTTTTTACTAAATTTCTACTCGAAAACAAATTTCCTGTCCGTCAGGCTGCTCTAAAAGCTCCACCGTAATCTCGCCATTATGCCGCCGTGCGATTTTATTCGCCTGATAAAGTCCAAGTCCTCTGCCCTCCCGATTGTTCTTTGTGGAAAATCCTTTCTCAAAAAAGTGGTAAATATCCCCCATCGTAAGCGACTCTACCTGATTTTTGATCATAAAGATCAGTTTGTCCTCTTTTGCGTCAAGCACCATGTCCACTCTATTTTTTGACGGTGTGGCAGCCTCAAAGGCATTGTCTGTAAGCGTTCCTATGATTTCCACAAGCGCATGTTCTGACACAGATGTCACAATCTCCTGGCTGAGTACCTGTATGTCAATATCTATGTACCCTGGAGCACTGATGATCTTACTGTATAAAAAACCTGCCAGTATCTTGTCGGAAATTCGCAGAAGTGCCGGATTGCAACGGGACCTGTCCTCGTAAATGTTCCTACAGTAGACCGACTGTGCCTCTACAAGCTCATCATAGTTCTTGATCGTCACATGCATATTCAATATGGCGTTCATGTGGTTGTCAAATTCATGCTGACGCGCCCGTATATCCTTTGTCAGCTCTTCCATAGGCCTAATATACATCTTGTAGATTTTCAGCTCCTGCTCCTGCTTTTTAAGTACTGCATAATTGTGTCCCCAGTCCAGAAATCCTAACAGAATGACAGAAAAGATAATGCCAAACAAAATTACAACTTTGATATTAAGTGTACGGCTCAGATACAAGTCCACAAGCAAATAAAACGATACAATCAGTGCCGCCACACAAAATATTCGATATAAAAACTTACTGCCCAGCTCGCCCATTGCATGTTCTCCTGTTATAATTTATATACTCAATTTCTTTTTGATGTCACTTTTATAGGTAACACCAATTTCGATACGTTCTCCATTTTTCATGCTGATCAATCCGTTTACAGTGTCCACA
Source organism: Lachnospiraceae bacterium (assembly GCA_017391545.1). Lineage (GTDB taxonomy): Bacteria > Bacillota > Clostridia > Lachnospirales > Lachnospiraceae > COE1. The sequence goes on along the minus strand of JAFOYD010000148.1, from coordinate 1,482 downwards.
TAATCTATATAATCCTGATTTACCACACACATCCGGTGTACCTGCAGGAAATTTTCCTTGGGAAGTTTATCAAGAAGCTGCTTTATGGAAAGATAATGAACCTTCATATTCTCCTTTGCCAGTACAAAGTTTACGCCTCTTGGTATCGCTTTGATGCATACGATATCCTTGCAAAATAATTTGTAATTTACGCCATCTTTTTTGACAAGCACAAATGCATCCCTTGTCTCACCCTGTTGCGACAAAAACAACAGCTTCCCGATCAGTTTCTCAATGTCAGCCTCATCATATGGCTTCACAAGATACTGATAACAGTGAAGCTCCCGATAGGCTGTCAGTTCCATACTTGCCAGCGAGGTTATCATCACGATCGGGGTAAATGCATATTCTCTTTTCATCCGTATCTCACGCGCAAAGGTAATGCCGGATATGTCCTCATGATCATTGATATTCAGGTTAATATCAAGCAAAAAAGCCTGAAAGGGCTGCTGCGCATTATTCAGCGCAGCTCTTGCCTCTTCCAGACTGTTTACAGGCACAGCAGACACACTGTCAGATACCCTCTCTACCATGGCAGTGACCGCCTTCAGGCAATCTTTACTGTCCTCTAGTATCAATATCCTCGTCATGTCCATTGTCCTCCTCTTTATTTCAGGATTTCACCTACTGATTTTGCAAGTCCTGCCACACCCTGAATCTCAGAAGGTACGATAATCTTTGTAGCGTTACCATTAGCAGCCTTCTCAAATGCCTCAAGCTTCTTGATCGTAAGAACTGCCTCATCAGCACCTGCTTCTCTTAAGTACTTGATACCTTCTGCATTTGCCATCTGTACGACACGAATCGCTTCCGCCTGACCTTCTGCCTCGCGGATTCTTCTCTCTTTTTCAGCCTCTGCACGAAGGATTGCAGCCTGTTTCTCAGCCTCAGCTTCAAGGATTGCAGACTCCTTCTGACCTTCTGCTACAAGGATTGTAGACTTCTTCTCACCTTCTGCACGAAGAATTGCTTCACGTCTCTCACGCTCTGCCTTCATCTGCTTCTCCATTGCGTTTCTGATTGCCTCAGGTGGAATGATATTCTTTAACTCGACACGGTTGACCTTGATTCCCCATGGATCTGTTGCAACGTCAAGCGCTGATCTCATGTTGGTGTTAATGATCTCTCTTGATGTCAGTGTCTGGTCAAGCTCCATCTCACCGATAATATTTCGAAGTGTTGTAGCTGTCAGTTTCTCAATTGCCATGATTGGGTTGTCAACACCATATGCAAACATCTTAGGATCTGTAATCTGGAAAAATACAACTGTATCAATCTGCATTGTTACGTTATCTTTTGTGATAACCGGCTGTGGTGGGAAGTCAACGACCTGCTCCTTTAAGTTCACTCTCTTGGCTACTCTGTCAAGAAAAGGAACCTTGAAGTGAAGTCCTACGCCCCATGTACTGTCATATCCTCCGAGTCGCTCAATAACATACGCAT
>JAFOYD010000147.1 GCA_017391545.1 Lachnospiraceae bacterium | reverse complement strand
CCGTGACCAAAAAGGCTGAGGATGCACCGATGAATGTGTTTGCGGCGGCAATCGGCTCCGGTATTTCCAGTGTCGGATTTGATGCCGAGAAAGCAAGAGAGCGCCATGAGACGAATTATGTCTCTGCTTCGGTGCTCATTATCCTGTTTTTTGTTGTGATGATTGCAGCAATCTTGTCTTTTGCACTTGTCCCTTACAATATGGCACTGATGGAGCAGAAATCACTACAGAAAAGGCAGGTACAGCTGGCACCGGCACAGGCCGTATATGACCAGTATAATGGCATGAACAGTCTGATTGAACAGGTGCGCTACGGCAATGCCTTGACGATGAACAGCAATGATGGCATCCTGGATTTCCTCGCAGAACTGGAGCAGAAGCTTCCGCAGGATGTCGAGGTGACAGAGTTTACTTCGAACGATGAACAGTGCATCATTACCATGCGCGTCAGCGATAAGGAGACAGCAGCCGGTGTCATCAAGATGCTGAGAGAGTTTACTACCATTAGTTCATTATCGGTTGAGAGCATTCTGGAGGAGTCAGAGAATGAAGCGGCGCTTGGCGACAATTCCGAAACTTCCGTTGTCTTTACGGTGAATGCAAACTATGTCATTCAGACACCGGCACCTCCGCAGGTTGTCGAGTCCATGACGGAAACGGCAGAGACAGAAGCAGCTGCAACAGCAGAATAGGAGGGTAGCGATGAACTTAAGGAAAAAAGAGAAGACGACTGATCTGGCGCAGACAGAGTTTGATAAGAATGAGTTAGCCGGTCAGGATGGAAATACAGCGATTGCAATCGAAGAAAAAAAGAAGAAAAAGAAAAAGCCACTCAATGTAAAGGCACTCAAGAAATATTTTAACCAGAAGACATTTCTGGGGATCGGTCTGGCAGGAATCCTGTTGCTCGTCATCGTGTATGTCTTTGTTTATCTGGACTATTCCCAGAGGACAGAGGAGCTGCAGGCATCCAATGCTGAATTAAAAAAGACGGTGAATGAGCTTCAGATCTACTATGACAACATGGATCAATACAAGAAAGAAATCGAGGACATCAGAACCAATATACAGGATATCATGGCAGAATATCCGGCTGATGCACGTGAGGAGGATATCATCATGCTGGCAGTGGAACTTCAGGAGAAGAATGCCATTGCTTACGATGCCATCAATATGGAAGAGACAGAAGGTGTATATACCGTTCCTTATGACAGCATCAAGCTCGCTGCCCTCGAAGGCTATGACCGCGATCTGATTTTTGCCAGAAAGCTTGGAACCTATGCAAGTATCACGACCTACGAGAATCTGAAGGGCTGTGTGGAGCAGATTTTTGCATCACCGAATCGGATCGGTATCAAGGAAATCGTGTATGTCAAGAACGACGAGGACGGTACGCTGGAGGGAAATATGGATCTGTATTTCTACAGTGCGGCAGGTACCGGCAAAGAGTATGTGGCACCGGATATCGCAGAATATCTGGCAGGTACAAGCGATCTGTTCAAGTCGGACAAAGTAACAGTCAATAAGCCGGCGGGCGACAGTGAGGATGCCGAAGAAGGTGGAAATGGCGAAAATGAGGAAGAGAATGCAGAAGAATAAGAAACATCGCAGGAGACTGAGCAACAGTGGTATGTCGCTTGTCGAGGTCGTTATTGCTATGGCAATCCTTAGTATTGTTGTGGTTGGCGTTATGCAGTCGCTCACGATGGCGATGGTCTACAACAAAAAAGCGCGTACAAAGCAGGACACGACGATCAAGGCAGAGTCCATCATGGAGCTTTTCAAGGGCTACAACATGGATGAACTGTACAAGATGTTTGCCGATGAGGGCGGTGGCGCTATAAAGTCGATGGTCGGCGATGGAAGCTACAGTGTCAGCGGAACCAGACCAAAGACCGGTACACCGACAGATCTGATTTTTAAAATTGATGATCTTCAGATCAGCAGTGCAGGTCCGGGAACTGGTGAGACCTATAATGTGCAGATCATCGCAAAGCCGGTTCCACAGGTTTCCCTGTTTGAGACACAGAAGTTTGACAATACAAAGGATGTTGCATTTATCGGTGATGAAAAGTATGACAATGATGCTCGTGATCAGGCATACAGAAAATTTATCGAAGATGACGCACTGACACAGGCATTTGCTGATCATATCAATGCGACATATCCCAATGCCTGCGACAAGGACGGAAATTCGATTGACGGAAGTATAATTAAGACAGACCTTAAGGTTGACAAGATTTTCCTCTCAGAGAGAAAAACAAAGTTCACCATCGATGATACAGGTGTACATATTGTAATGACGTATCGATATCGAATTTATGGGTATGAGTTTTACGAGAAGGTATATCCTGAGGAGACAAGTGATACCTATGGGACGGATGAGTATGGGGAGGAAAGCTCAGAAGCGACACCTCCTGATACGGATGCCTATGCCGGAGAACTCAAGTATGCAGATTCTCCCGATACGATGGCGGATGATATGGAGTTTGAAGTGACACTGGACGCTGATGATAAGGATATTGGCACGACAGCACCGGAGCGTCTGTTCATCTATTACTATCCGCAGTATGAGGAGCGAAACCGTGTGTTGGCAGATGGTACTGTGGACAAAGTAAAGATTGAGGATAAGATCGAGATCATCAATAATGTATCAGCAGCACCGGGAGCAACCCCGGAACCGATACAGTGTTTTGTCATTAAGCAAAAAAGAGCGTCAATGTCGAATGCTACCCTTGATGTGCGTGAAACACATTATGCACTGAAAGAGTTGGCAACGAGTGGTGCACTTACTGTTTATGATAATCTGGAAGAGAATATTTCCAATGGTGAGCGGGAGCTTACCGGTGTGACGGGCAGTACTTACTATATGGATACTGCTGACAAGGTGGAAAATGTCCTGGCCTATGCACTGGAGCTGACCGTGACAAACAAGAACACAGGAAGCGTCGTGACCACACTGAAAAGTTCGACGAATGAGAGGTAAGAAGGTGATGCCGTTGAGGAAGTTGTGGCGAAAAAGATTTAAACTGAATAACCGCGGTTCTGCGATTGTTACCGTCATTGTCGTGACGATTTTCATCACGATTGTGGCAACGACGATGCTTTTTATATCCGGCAGAAACTATATCATGAAGCAGACGGACTATCAGAATACGCGAAGCTTTTACTCGGCAGAGGAGACGCTTGACAAACTGAAGGAGCTGCTAGTCGCTGAAGTCGACGAAGCTTATGATGTGGCGTATCGTGATATGATGCGAAATTATGCAAAGTATCCGACAGAGAATGAGAGACTGCGGTATTATGTGGATTCCTTCACGACGGAACTGGATAAGCAGTGGGCAGACAAACTGGCACTATCAGGAACGCCTCTGGCGACTGTCAGGAAGTTTATGGAGGATCAGGGTGTGTCTCCTGATATGACAAAGCTGATCACCAATGTTGGCGGTTTTCAGATTGTCAGCATCGACAACAAGAACCGATTCGTCATCAAGGGTGTGGAAGTCTACTATGTGGATGACAGAGGATTTTCGTCATACCTTACGACGGATATCGCACTGACACCACCGGATTATGATGCAGAAACGACTGGTGCTGCTGAACCGGAAAAGATGAATATGAGTGAGTATGTAATCTATGTAAATTGGAAGAAGAACTAAAGGTGATGATACATGATGCGACAGTTTAGACAGAATAATAAAGGATATTCACTGGTAGAGCTTGTCATTGTGGTGGCAATCATGGCGATTTTGGTCGGTGCAGTGAGCTATGGCCTGTCCTTCTCAAGTGGCAAGCCTGCGGACGAATGTGCGAGAAAGCTTGCTTCCTGCATGCAGCATGCGAGGACTGCAACAATGGGAAAATTCAAGACGACCATAACGATTCGAAAGGATGCAGACGGTATCTGGGCGGATGAGACAATCACAAACGCGGACAGGGATTCCGGCGGTGCCGGTGCCACGACGACGACGACGACAAAGATTGGCGATGCAAAGGTGAACATCAGCTTCAGCGAGACCGGCGATGTGGCTTCGACTCCGGTCAGTTTTGAATTTAACAGAGGAAGCGGAGCCTTGACCACTTACGCGGACAAGGCGGTGGTGACGTTTACGGTATCGAGAGCGTCAACGACAAAGACTGTGGAGATTATTCCGATTACGGGAAAAATCACAGTGCAGTAGTATTACAAGTTAAGGGTTATCGTTCCTCAGGGAACAGCAATGAAAGGATTTTAGTATGAGAGCATTAAGAGAAAAGATGAAGGAGGCAGCAAAAAAGGATAACAGAGGTCTTAGCCTGGTTGAGATCCTCTGCGCGATTGCGATTTTTTCGATGATTGCGGCAGCAATCGGCACGGTGATTGTATTGAGTTCGAGAACCTTTCGGCGCGGTGTGACAGAGACAAGTTTACAGCAGGAAGCACAGCTTGTCGCAAACCGCATTGGCACGATCGTGCAGGATGCATGTGAGGCCAGCTTTGATGAAGGCGCAAAGACACTCACATTAAAGACTAATGATAATAAAGAATTCAAGATCAGCCTGAGTGGAGAGGAATTAGTATACAGTGACGCTACAATGTCAGGCGCAAAGCTTGCTGAAAAGATTCAGAGCTTTTCTGTAAAAACGGATGATTTTGAAAAGTCCAATACCGTCTATCTGGATATGAGGGTGGCTGATGGAACAAAGGTCTACAATGTACAGTATGCGATTTCAGCCAGAAACCAGATGACGACTGATATTCCGAATACGCCGCTTACAGAGCATGTGAGCATTTTCTCAGACTCTGAGGTCGTTATGGTGCCAGGCGAGACATACACAATACCATATAGTGTTGCCGGAAAGGTAACAATCGGAATGGATGCGGCAGTTACGAGTGGAACAGCGACGATTGGCGCCATCGGTATGGATGGTGTGGAGGTGACAATTCCTACAGATACAACAGATTCCGTTGTGCAGCTTAAGGTTTTTACAAAGGATACCCTCGACGGTACGACGACACCGAAGGCAACTGCGAGCATCAATATCCGTGTCAGACGCGTAAAAACCGTTTCGGTGACACACAATTCCGACAGGTCGGCGGTCGATCCCAGCAAGTCCGGCAACTCCTATGAAGCGCAGGGCTGTGTCTACACGTTCTATGCGCGTGTGAGTGCAGATAACCCGGAAAAGCAGGCGGGTACTACATATGACAGTGGTTGGAAAAATCCAAATGCTGTCTATTGGACCGACAAGGCAACACTCAACGGCACAACTGTCAATGTAACGGATTACTTTAACGTCGTTTATTCGGAAGATCTCAATATTCCGACGGCGAAGTATACAATCAAGGAGGACTTACCAAACGGTCTGGAGCTTACAGTGCGTGCGACGTCAAAGCATGCAAAGGGTGCGAACAAGGCTTCTTCTGATTACTATGTTGACAGCAAGGGTGTGCATTGGAATGAGGACAGTATTAAGGCAAGACCTGCTAAGGTCGAAATGCTGAAAACAGAGCTTTCGCTTGATCCAACAGAAAGTGTTTCTGTCAAATTATCAATGAAGGGTGGAAAGCTGGATAATATAGAATGTATTCCGATCGGAAATACAGATAGCAATACGAAGGCTTATTTCAACCCGGATGATGGTTGTGTCCATATTTCACTTGGTCAGAATGAGAGAGGAAGCGGAACGACTCCGAATGATCCAAAGCAGAAATTTACTTTTACAGTAGATGTAATGGACAAGAGCAAGGGAGAAAAGAAAGCCACAATTACAATACATGTAAAACGAATTGACAGGATTAGCCTTGATAAAGTGGATAACAAAGATGGTTCCTACACATTTACGACCAGATTTAATGCTGACAGAGGGGCTTCGCTTGAGGAGGTCGAAAGCAACTCAATATATCTGATTAACAATAAGTATAATCCTTATGGAGAGAACAGAACACCATTTACGCTGGGGGTTGTGTATAAATTCCAAGTGCAGGTTAATGGTAATAAGACTGATTTAGGATACATAGTTTCCAGAGCGACATGCACAACAGAGCCAAATGCGGCATCAAATATGTGGTTCGGAGAGTTTAAGCCATTTAATAATGACAATGGATATATTAAATTTGAAGGTTATCCAGCCAGCCACAGTGCAGCGGTGACCGGAGAAGATACGGATGATTCGCATCTGACAGAACTTCCGACTCTTAAAATCAGGAAAACAGGGAAGAAATTTGAAAAGATCACAGTTACGGCGATTGCGTTCCATGCGTTGGGCGCAGAAAAGGGAAAAGACTATATGTCTGACGCACCAGGTATTTTTTCGAATCGAGCAAGTTATGGTGTGATACAGGATGAACAGGTGATACTTGGAGAGCGTGAGGAACTGATCGTAGTAGAGCCGGGACAGGGTACAAATGACCCGAACCAGTCAGATGAGGAGATGGCAATACCAATCGAGGCATCAGGTGCATACAAGATGACAGCTGTGATTTCCGGAAACAGCAGCAAGGACACAAAGCTTTCTGATTATTCCGCTCAGGGAAAGGACAATCCTTTTAGTAACGACAATAAGACCTGGTATCTTGGACTTATCATCGGAAAAGATGAGAAAGGAAAGAATGGCAGTGGAACCTTTACGCTGACTGTAACCGCATATGGATCGGATAATGATGTCCTGGAAACATTCAATTATAATATTGCCGTAAGACGTGTTACAAAGGCAAAAATTGAGGCAACAGCAGAGAACGCTGACCAGGGTGCAGTAGTCATACAGGATGATAATGGAAACAAATATCTCAACTATGCTTACAATAAGGCAAACAGTAAGATTACTTTATCAGCAACAGTTACTGGCCTTTGTGGTACAGAGTACTTTGATATTCAAAAGGATGGAAATGGAACGATTAAGAGTTGGGAGAAAGAAGGTCATGGTAAGTACAGGACACCGTATTCCATTAAGTGGAGCATCTATGACAAGAAGGGTAAGGAACTGAACCTCTCCGATTATTTTGAGAGTGTGCCGACAATGATTGATGTTCCGGCAGAAGGTGTGACGAAGAGTACTATTACCTTTACACTGAAAAAGGCATTGCCAAAAGGAACAACGATTAAAGCGACTTCACTTCATGCGAAGGGGCAGTATAATGATAGCAAGACAAATAAGTCCGGTAAAGAATATGATAATGTTTATGCTATATTAAAGATTGACATTCTTGACCCGGATGATCCGGTGGATGATGACATCCAGTATCTCGATGGTCTGCTGCGTGGTGAGGATTTCATAGATTTCCCAGATCAAAAGCCTTCCTACAGACCAAACGGTGGACATTGGTTCTGGCGTAAACGTGAGATTACGAACGTGATTGTACATGAAGACGGAACGCAGGAAACAACCTATGGCCCATGGGAAGAATATCATTATATGTGGGAGAACAGTGATTATAAGAAAATCAATGCGGTTGAGAGCAGAAGCTTATTGTGTGATAAGAGATACCAGATTCAGATGGCATATATGAAAATTGATCAGGGAAACCGTAAGGTGATATGGCCGCATGACAGCAAGCTGGTTGCTGCAGGATCCGATTCGGGATTTGCAGGATACAGTATGGATTGGCCTTCTACGGAAGCCGATACACCGGAATCAGAGTACAGTGTTAAGTATAACATCGGACGAGGTTCGATGACATTTGCGGCTAACCCAGAATATCCGATCACATTTGCGCACTACGGTGATGCAGTCAAGAACTGGGAGTCGGAGACTTGGAATGAAGCACCGGTGTTCTACAAATCATTTGGAACGCTGGAAGAACCAGTTGCTCTGCAGAGTGGTGGAAGTCTGAAAGTAAATGTTTATGGCTATGCACTCAAATCACGTTATTACCAGCAGATTTCTTATGCACGTCTGCAGAAGTTGGAAAACAATACCTGGGTATCAGTCAATCCTACGGATATCTGCGAGAATATTCAGGATCGAAGTTCATTTGTGTTTATCAAGAATGTAAAATCGGATGCGAAGAAAGGAATTTACCGTATCAGCTTCAGAGTCACCAAGGAAGGATCAGGTTTTTGGTCGAAATGGAATGGAAGCATATGGGAGCCTCAGTATCCGGATATGTCCAACACAAACTATCTTGCATGTGGTTCCAACGGAGCATCGGGATATATTTATATCGAAATTAAATAGTGACTGACGCTAACACAAAAGCCCCCGGTTTCGGGGGCTTTTGTTGTACAAAGTATAAAATTTTCATATGATATCAAACAAATCGAACTATTGTTCCGTACTTTTCTTGACAGGCAGCCGTAAATGAGATATGATAAATAAAACGTACATATGTTCAAACGCTGAGCTTGCGAGTATCGATTGAGTTGACATGGTACTGACAGGCTAATATAATGATAGAAAAGGGAGTATGACATGGCAGAGATACAGAAAACAGTTTATGTAAACAGGAAGTATAAGGACAGACTGTTCCGGCTTCGTTTTGGTTCGGAAGAATATAAGGCAGATATATTATCTCTGTATAATGCACTGAATGGAACATCCTATGGCAACCCGGATGACATCACGATTACCACAATCGATGATGTAATTTATATAAAGATGAAGAATGATGTGTCACTTATCATTGATGGAAATCTGCCATTGTGGGAACAGCAGAGTTCGATAAACCCCAATATGCCCATAAGGGGACTGATGTATTTTGGAAATTTATACGATCAGTATATAAAGGTGAACAAACTAAATATATATGGGAAAAAGCTACAGAGAATACCAACTCCGCAGTACATCGTTTTTTACAATGGTGAAGAGGAGTATGCCCCAGTGACAAAACTGAAACTGTCAGATGCGTTTATTCATGCAGACAACAGCGGTGAGTTTGAGTGGACAGCTACAGTATACAATCTGAACCGTGGAAAAAATGATGATTTATTAAAACGGTGTAGAGCGTTGGCGGAATACATGGAGCTTGTGAACAGGATACGTGACAATCAGAAGAACATGAGCACAGACGATGCAATAAATGCAGCGATAGAAAGCTGTATCGAAGATGGAATCATGACAGAATTTTTAATCAAGTATAGAGCGGAGGTGTTTAGTGTGTGTATCACAGAATTTGATGAAAAAGTATATACGGATGGAATCAGAGAGGAAGGCCGCGAGGAAGGCCGTAGGGAAGGACACGAGGAAGGATTGAAAGCACTTGTAGAAAGTCTGCAGGATTTCCTTCCGGATTTTGATTCTCTTTACGCTGCAATCATAAAGAATGAGGCATATAAAAATGTAACAAAACAGCAGGCCATGAAATATTATAAAAATGCACCTGAGAAAACTGAATAATAACGTCATACGCTGACGGGACTCCTTTCAAAAGGAGAATACAAAACCCCCGATATCGGGCAATGTCTTGAACAGAAAGACACTGCCGGTTCCGGGGGCTTTTGTTTTTGGGGTGGCAGAATCTAAAGAACAGTTTGGTTGCTTCCTAAGATGACTTTATGAATGTGATAATAGAATAGAACAAACATTAGTTCTATATTTCGCTTGACAGGCAGGACAAAAAGAGATATGATAGAGAAAACGTACATATGTTCAACACGAAGCTTTGGGAGTATCGAGTGAATTTTTACCGATTCGTGTCAGTTGACATGGTACGGGCAGACTAATATAATAATAGAAAAGGGAACATGGCATGACAGAAATACAGAAAACAGTTAATGTAAACAGGAAATATAAGGACAGACTGTTCCGGCTTCGTTTTGGTTCGGAAGAGTATAAGGAGTTCGATAAACCCCAATATGCCCATAAGGGGACTGATGTATTTTGGAAATTTATACGATCAGTACATAAAGGTGAATAAACTAAATATATATGGGAAAAAGCTACAGAGAATACCGACTCCGCAGTACATCGTTTTTTATAATGGTGAAGAAAATTATGCACCAGTGACAAAACTGAAACTGTCAGATGCATTTATTCATACAGACAACAGCGGTGAGTTTGAGTGGACAGCTACAGTATACAATCTGAACCGCGGAAAAAATGATGATTTATTAAAACGGTGTAGAGCGTTGGCGGAATACATGGAGCTTGT
>JAFOYD010000013.1 GCA_017391545.1 Lachnospiraceae bacterium | reverse complement strand
TGTAAAAAACAGAGATATACATAAGGATGGTGAATTGCACATGGCAGAGAACAAAACACAGATTAACAGTAAGCATAAGGACAGACTTTTCAGGTTTATATTTGGCAGTCCGGAGCGCAGGGAATATACATTATCGTTATATAATGCGCTTAATGGGTCATCCTATACAGATCAGAATGATTTTGAGTTTACAACGATAGATGATGTCATTTATATGGGTATGAAGAACGATATTTCATTTATGATAGGAACAGAAATGCCTTTATATGAGCATCAGTCAACTTACAATCCCAATATGCCTGTGAGAGGATTGATGTACTATGGCAAGCTCTATGATCAATGGTTTTCTATGAATCATAAGAATCGATTTGGAAAGAATTTAATTAAGATTCCAACGCCACAATATGTCGTATTTTATAATGGAATAGATCAGCATGAGGATAGGGAGATATTAAAGCTGTCAGATGCATTTATGTCAGAGGATAAGCCGGATGGATATGAGTGGACAGCCATCATGATCAATGTTAATGAAGGACATAATAAAGAACTGCTGGATAATTGTAAGATACTGCAGGAATATGCTGCTTTTATAAATCTGGTAAGAAAATACATTCGTATCTATGGTAAAAAAGCGGGTATTGACAAAGCTGTAGATGAATGTATCATGAACGATATATTAACGGATATTTTAGTCAAAAATAAATCGGAGGGTGCGCCAGTTCGGCGCTTGAAATATAGAAGGGTGAAAGTCCCTTCTCGACAAAGTTTAGCCAACAGTCGATACTTAGCCTTGGAGCCGTAGCCGTGAGGTGAGGTTTAAGCGTAGGCAAAGGAGTATGAGAGCCGCAAGGCGAAAGCGTGAAGTGATTCAGCCTCGTAAGTTTGAAAGAGTGGAAGCCGATGTAGTCCTCTGTGCAGCAGGCAGTAGCTTACATCCGTTATGGCAAGGATGTAAGGGTTCCATCGGGGTCATAGAGCGTGGCGAGCATACAAAGTATTTCAAGTGTACCTGGGAGGTCTGACAGTCTCTGCGAAAGCAGTAAGGCGCGAACAAAGTCTTGACAATGGAGTGAGGCTGACGGATTGTCAGAAGTCGGATTGCTTCATAGTAGTGATGAAGCACATGAAAGTGTGTGGAGCGAAGGGGGCAACAAATCGGCACTCGTTGGAAGGAAAACATGTGAGACACTGGAGGTCTAAGGCACATGGAACATGAACAGAAGACGATTAGGTATCAATCAAAGACGCACGAGAAGCTGACATCGCTTATCAATCGTGTAAATATTGAGAGTCTGAAGATGGCTCACAAGAAACAGAAGCCGGGCAAGGCAGTCGGAATTGACGGAGAGAGCAAAGTGGGATACAGCACGAATCTGGAACAGAATTTGAATAACCTGATTGAAAGAATGAAAAGATTTCAGTATATCCCTAAGCCGGTAAGACGAACATATATACCTAAAGCTAACGGGAGCAAGAGACCGTTAGGCATACCGTCATATGAAGACAGGCTAGTACAAAGCGTGATGGCAGATATATTGAACGAAATCTATGAACCGAGATTTCTGGAATGCTCATATGGGTTCAGACCAGAAAGAAGCGCACATGATGTAGTCAGAATAATCAATGAGGCGGTCATGCATAAGAAAGTTAATTACGTGCTCGAAGCTGATATCAAAGGATTCTTTGACAACCTCGACCAAAACTGGTTGATGAAGTTTCTGGAACATGACATAGCAGACAAGAACTTTCTGAGATACATAGGAAGATTCTTAAAAGCAGGGGTCATGGAAGGCACGGAACTTCAAGATAGTGACAGAGGTACACCACAAGGCGGACTTATATCGCCAGTACTGGCAAATGTCTATTTACACTATGTACTAGACCAGTGGTATGAACTTGGACTCAAGAAACATCTCAGAGGGGAAGTGTACTATGTGAGATATGCAGATGATTTCCTTCTGATGTTTCAATATGAAAACGAGGCACGAATGGTAATGGAGCTTCTGAGGAAAAGACTCAGTAAATTTGGGTTGGAATTGGCAGAGGACAAAACAAGAATTCTGTCGTTTGGCAAATATGCCAGAAGCAAGGAAGAATTCGATTTCTTAGGATTTACCTTCTTCAACACAAAATCTCACAGAGGCTGGTATAGGATTGGGGTTAGGACAAGCAAGAAGAAGCTGAAAGCAAAGAGACTCGTAGTTAAGGCATGGCTCAGAACAAGGCTGACTTCTCCAATAGCAGATACCATGAGGCTAATAAATGCGTGTTTGATAGGACATGCCAACTACTATTGTGTCAACGGTAATTTCAAAGCGGTACAGAATTTCTGGTTATATGTTAGGGAAAGCACGTATAATATGCTAAACCGCAGAGACCAGAAAGGCAGACTACGATGGGAGCAATTCAATCGAATATGGGACTTTTATGTGCAAAAACCGAGGATAACTGTTGATATATGGCATTATGAACCGAAGTTGATTTGAAGAGCCGTATGCGGTAGTACCGCACGTACGGTTCTGTGAGGGGCAGTAGGCAATCCCTTCACATTGATTTATCGGTGATGAAGAAAGGAGAGTCGAGACTGTCTACTCGACTGTTTAGTGTGTGTATCACAGAATTTGATGAAAAAGTATATACGGATGGGATCAGAGAGGAAGGCCGCGAGGAAGGCCGTAGGGAAGGACACGAGGAAGGTCGCGAGGAAGGATTGAAAGCACTTGTAGAAAGCCTGAAGGATTTTCTTCCGGATCTTGATTCGCTTTACGCTGCAATTATCAAAAATGAAGCTTTTGCAAATGTAACAAAACAACAGGTCATGAAATACTATAAAAATGCACCTGAGAAGGCTGATGAGTAGCGTCATAATCTGATGGGTTACAATTCTAAGTCAAGTTCTTTAAAGTTGATGGTCAGATCTTCATAGATGCCGACTTTAATAGGGGCATCAAAAGTATAAACATTTGCAATAAGACCTGTTATTTCAAAATTATAGACGCTGATGCGCTGGCGTTCTGCGTCAACAATCCAATATTCCTTTACACCTGCATCAGAGTAAAGACCAAGCTTGGTAATATAGTCATGTCTGGAATTTGATGGAGACACAATCTCGATGATCCAGTCTGGTGCACCGACACAGCCGTGCCGGGTGATTTTACCGCGGTCACATATGACAGTGAGATCTGGTTCCAGAACAGTATCTTCCTTCTCGTTGAGCTGCACATCAAAAGGAGCAGCAAATATGCGGCATTTGCCACCTTTGCCTTTTATATAGTTTCCAATGACAAGATGAAGCTCACCTGAAATTGCCTGATGGAGAGAATCAGGTGCTGCCATATCATAAATCTGACCATCAATCAGTTCTGCCCGCACATCCTCCGGCATTTTGTAGAAATCCCCCGCAGTATAATATTCCTTGTGTGGTAATGGCATAAATCCACATCCTTTCATTTCTTATTCAACTTCCTGATATTGAACAACCTTGTTTCTGCCTCCGCTTTTTGCCTGATACAGGGCTTGATCTGCCAGAGCCAGGGCATCATGATAATTTCCACCATGATAAGTAGTAACGCCAATCGAAACGGTAACAGGACATATGCTGTTATCGCTGCATTCTACTTCCTTACGTATTTTTTCAGCGAGTTTCATGCTGTGTTCAATGGGACAGCCTGCGGCAATCACAACAAACTCTTCGCCTTCCCAGCGAATGACATAATCGGAAGAACGAACGGAGTTTTTTAAAATGGAGGCAGTATGCTTTAGTACGATGTCACCTGCTTCGTGTCCGTAATTGTCGTTGACCTTTTTAAAGAAGTCGATGTCGATGATTAACATACCGATAGGTAAATCCTTTGGAAATATCAATGATTCACCTTCTATAGTACTGATTTCCTTTAATTTGTTTCGGTTGTATACGCCTGTCAGTTGATCATGTACCACTAAATTCTCCGATTGTTGGGATACGAGATAGTGATCCAGGTAGACCTTTTCAAGCACTCGACTCATGAAAAAAATAGCTACGACGCAGGGAATGTTAAATAGAAGCATCATACCGAAATTTTCATAATGGATGATGCAATTAGCCACCAGCATATCAATCAGGAAAAGTCCGTGAGCGATGTTACTGTACAAAAAAGGAGCACAAAAACAGGCACACGCAAAAAGCAGATTCATGATCAGCATGCCTTCACTGGCGTACTGGCGGTCAGGAAGCAGATAAGTTGCCCAATCGGTGCACCAGATAATGATATGAATCATTAAGTAGGACAGGATGACCATAATTTTGTAATTCGATATTTTATGGTATGCGACCAGTGTCATATTTTTATAATAATTATATTTTGACTGGTAAAAGTCAAAACGCTGTTCTTTGCTAAAATTTTTTAAATGCCTTGAAATTGTCACAAACATGATTTTCCAGACTCCAATCTCCGTTGAATATTACCGCTCGTAAGTGATAGAACGTGTTTCATATCTATTTATTATAGTATCATACCCTTAAAAAATTTTCATTATTATTTCATAATTTTCAGAAAAAACAACTTACTTTAGCGATTTTCTGTATTCGGTTGGCGTACATCCCATGAATTTTTTAAAGATCTTATTATAGTAGCTTGTATTGTTGAAGCCGACACAGCCTGCGATTTCAGAGACAGATTCATGTGGATTTATGCGCATGCGCCTGGTAGATTCTTCGATGCGGTATTTCATAAGATATTCAAAAGGAGACATACCGATGGCACGCTTGAAGCAGCGGCAGCACTCACTTTTGCTGACGAGGATGGAGTCTGCGATATCGTCAAGCGTAACGGGCTCCATAAAATGCTTCCGAATGTAAAGAATAGCCTGTCGGACTCTCTGATCATCAAGGTTTGTGCTGTGCGATGAGATGTTGTATTCCGTGGCAGAGCTGTCAGAGAGCATGTCGTAGATGAGCTTCCAAAGCTGTAAAATACAGGACTTGGAGAGAAGCTCGTATCCGGTACTTTGGGTGGCGTTTAGCGTGATCAGCTGTGATAGGAGTGAATGAAACTGCGGATACAAAACAGCGCTATGGTCAATGTGCAGACAGGCATATGCATTATTTGCAAGAATGGGATGCAGGTATTTGGCTTCGAGTTCCGGCTGATTATCACCCAGTATAAAGGAAGGATGAACAATGATGGAACACACAGCTGCTGTTTCACTGCCTGCGGGAACAGAAGCGTGCTTTGCCAGTTGATTGATAAATACAATATCGCCACGGGAAGCAGTAAAACAGCGCTCACCACAGGTAATACTGACCTGTCCGTTCAGGATGTATTGGAATTCGATTTCTTCATGCAAATACCATGCGGGTGTGGAAACATCCTCCGTGATATCGTCAAAGGTAGTGATTTCTAAAGGATAGCCACTGTACAAAAGTCTGTGTGTACGAGATGTACAAAAATCGGTATTCATGGGGTGCCTCCCTTGGATGTATAATTATAACATATTTGTTAATAAACTTGAATTTTTAGTAAAATTAACGATATATTGATTATAACATAATTTTATGAAAAAAAATATAGAAATCAGTTTACATATGTTATATAATATAACAATATATGGGTAGTAAAGTAACTGTTCAGTGAAGCAGCACTAAGATTGGGAGGTTACTGGAACGGAGTGGACAGTAACATTGGGAGTGCTGTGAAACTATAGGATTGTTATAAAGATGGAAGGAAATTGAGGAGTATGCAGACTATTTTTCAGCCGGAAATGCTGGCGGATGACAAAAAGAGAGTTTTAGAACTCGAAAAGATGAAAAAGAGTTTGGAGCTTCAGCTGCAGGAGATGGCAAAGACCGTTGAGAAGCAGCAGGAGATGATTGCCATGGCGAGGCGTGACCCGCTCACCGGACTTAGAAACCGTGATGGTGTATCGGAGCAGGTCAATGCGATGCTGCAAAAGGCGAGTGAAGGAACCTTTTTCATTATGGATATGGACAACTTCAAGAGCGTTAATGATACATACGGACATATCGAGGGTGACCGCGTACTGGTGAGATTTTCGGGGGCACTCAGGAAAGCGATCGATGCCGAAGACATTGTTGCCAGACTTGGCGGCGATGAGTTTGTGGTATTTTCTCCGGGATTTAAAGACAAACACGAAGTCAAGGCAAAGGCACAGCGTATTGTCAGACAGATCGAGCGTGCGCTTGTGGCACCAGGAAGGTTGTTGCGTGTGACGGTTTCCATGGGAATTGCCAGAGCACCGCGCAGTGGTGTGACTTATGAGGCGCTGTATGGAAATGCTGATAAAGCACTGTATGCAGTGAAAAGTGATGGCAAAAATGGCTATCAATTTTATGAAGACCTGGATGAGGCGGGAACGAATGGTGCAAACAGCACCCGCTCACAGATTTCACTTGCAGAGATAACAATGAGGTTAAGGGAGAAGAAAATGGAAGGATCATTTGTCGTAGAGTATAGTAATTTCGAAAAAATATACAGATTCATGGAGAGAAATCTGGTTCGTGAAAAGAGAGAGGTACAGTGTGTACTGTTTACACTTGATGATGACATGGAAGCTGATGACATCGCACTGCAGAGGCAGTTAGAGCATCTGCAGCACGCAGTAACAACATCGTTGCGAAAGGGTGATGTTACGACAAACTACAGTTCTTCGCAGGTGTTGGCTCTTTTGATGGATGTCAACAAGGAAAACGCAGAGATGGTCGTAAATCGAATCCTTGCAAAGTACCGTATGGAGTCAGGTGAGGATGCGATGAAAATTACTTATGACGCAGAGCAGCTTATGGCAAGTGAGGATATTATCCAGTAAATAGCTTATTGAAAATATAGTCGCTTTGGTTTTTCGACATACTCGACTTCATCAAGGTCTGCGAAGGCGTCGATAAAGTCTTCACGCACGGTCGCTATGGCGTAGCCGTTTAGAAGCGGTTCGATATGGATGACATCTGATTCAAGTCGCTCAAGTGGCCCATGATATTTAACAATTAATTCCCAGGTTCTGGCATCGGGGGTATATCCGATGTTCAGCACCTGGGATTTTTGCATTTCGCTTTCGGTGGCTGCAAGGGCGAGGTTCAGGAGATTTTCAAGCTTAGCATTTGGCATTGTTTTTACTCTGTCAGTGATATCTTTATATATGATATGTGCTGTACAAAAATGTGGTGACAGGTAACTACGAGGGTGCTGAATAGTTTCGGTGACAGATTGAATTTGCCGGAATATCTTACTAATAAGTAATTATAAAGGAAGCATCATGAATGATTTGGAAAAAGCACAGTCCTGCATCGACCGTGTGACACAACGGGAACCATATCTGACAGGAGCTGGTGTCATTGTTGCGGTATTAGACAGCGGGATTGATTATTTTCTGCCGGAATTTCTGGACGCAGACGGTCAGACACGCATCATTGCCATCTGGGATCAGAGCGGACAGCCTGATGAGGCGCGGGGAAAGTTGCCGCCTGCAGGTTATCGTGAGGGTGTATTATATACAAGGGAGATGATCAATGAGGCACTCGCCCTGGGACGTGAGGAGGGGCAAAAAAGAGTACCTGTCTTTGACTTCTCAGGACATGGAACGGCAGTAACAGGTGTAGCAGCAGGAACAGGTATGGGAGTTGCCCCCGACGCAGAACTGCTCATCATAAAACTTGGAAATCCACCAAAAGACACATTTCCAAGAACAACACAGCTTATGCGGGGGGTGAACTATGCTGTCAATGTGGGAATCGAGCGCAATCAGCCGGTAGCTGTCAATATCAGCTTTGGAAATACGTATGGAGATCATCAGGGAAATTCCTTGCTGGAGCGGTTTATCGATAATGCCTCAGAGGCAGGGCGCAGCACGATTGTCATAGGAAGTGGAAATGAAGGGGTATCAAGGGGGCATACGGCAGGTGTGGCGCGCACGGATACCGTGGTCGAGCTTGCTGTGGATACATATGAGACAGGGCTTACCGTACAGTTGTGGAAATATTATCAGGATGTATTTAATCTGGTAATCACATCGCCGGGGGGAGAGCAGATGACGATAGCGCTTTCCCAGATCAGAGATGCACAGGCTGTGCGAAGAACCTTAGAGCAGACACAGCTTCTGTGCTATCTGGGCAAACCACAGCCGTACAATGTGCAGCAGGAGATTTTTATTGATATGATACCCACCGCGACTTATCTGAATGGTGGTGTGTGGAGAATTACGTTGCAGCCCATAGAAATCGTGACGGGCGAGTACAGATTTTATCTGACAGGATATGCAGCGAGAAATGCAGGAACAGGATTTTTCCTGCCAACTCCTGAGATGACGATCACGATACCGTCAACTTCGAGAAGAGCAGTCACTGTCGGAGCCTATGATATTGCACGCAGAAGTTATGCTGACTTTTCCGGCAGGGGATATGTATATCGTTATCATGATGGCAGGACGGATACTGCCGGGGATGGTGAGATTGTGGCCGAGGTAAAACCAGACATAGCGGCACCCGGAGTGAATATCACGGTACCTGTGCCGAATGGAGGATACGAACAGGTGTCGGGAACTTCTTTTGCGACGCCGTTTGTCACCGGAGCGGCGGCACTTTTGATGGAATGGGGAATTGTGCGTGGAAACGACAGATTCTTATACGGGGAAAGGCTCAAGGCATATCTGACGCGCGGTGCGGCAAGAACCGCAGGAGGGCTGAATGAGTGGCCAAATGCCCAGCTTGGATGGGGGACACTTTGCGTCGGAGACAGTCTGCCGGAATAGCAAAAAGCCTTGGCAATTGCTCAAGGCTTTTTGTGAATCAGCATAGGAACGATATTTTTTCCGGCGTAGGCAATGGCGGGACCGAAAGAAAATGCCATGATCAGCGTGACGATTCCGATTCTGCCGCCGAATAGGATGCCAATGATACAAAAACCGATGTCCCAGCCCATTCTGACTAATTTATTCGGAACCTTTGGAATCAGTTTGTTGATGATAAAGGGCATGGCATCATAAGGGGCTGTTCCCTGTTGAATCGCGATATAGACAGCTACTGCCAGTATAAAGATGAAAAGTGCAGGAATCGTAACAAGTATCCGGACATACATTGGCTGGAAGAATCCTTCGGGCAGGAACAGACTGTTGAGCCATGAAAAAAAGTCGAAACTATAGCCGACCAGAAACATATTGGCGATGGTTCCCCAACCGATTTGTTCCTTCGCAAATAGGAATTCAAAGATGAACAGGATACAGTTAAATAGTGCCTGCCAGTTACCAAGGGACAGACCAAGTTTCCCGGATATTGCCAGATTGAAGGTCGTACAGGGGTCCGTACCAAACGCTGCCTGATTGATATAGGACAGGCACAACCCCATTGTGATTACGGATATGAGCATCCAGATCAATTCTGCTTTTTGAATACTCTTAAATTTCATAATAAACCTCACTTCCTTTTTTATTCCCATTTTATTATACCGAAATATATCACTTTGTAAACGTGTTCCTGTTATTTTTGCTTGTAGACTTTTGTTGTGTTTTCGTGTACACTAATATAGAGTGTATCTATTACAAAGGAGTTGATACATTGGTTAAAAGAAGGTATGTCAGAACACGTTCACTCAAGAATGAAATGATTATTGATCAGGCGATTGTTGACAGGGCAGGAAGGATCCTGATTGCCAGAAATACATGTCTGGATTCGTATCATATAGTATCCCTTATTAAAATGGGAGTTCCCGGCGTGTATATACGTGAGGGAGAAGAAGATGAAGAGACTGGTGCAACTGGAGCGGAAATCCCAGTTGCTCCGGCAGTGCAAAAGGAAATAGAGACAATGACAGTGCAGGACAGGGCAAAAGTGCAGCTGTCTGAAAGTGTGAAGGCAAGAGTGGCAGAGGGAATACAATACCTTTACAACGACACGTCCTCTGCGGATTTTACGGCAACGACCAGAAGTATTACCGATGACCTGATGAAGGCGATTTCCGACAATGATGCGCTTGCTGTGGATATCAGTGCACTGAAGATCAGCGATGAATATACATTCAAGCACAGCGTCGATGTTGCTACGATGGCTATGATCGTAGGGAAAAAGCATGGACTGAGTGAAAAGGATGTCTATGAACTTGGTGTATCAGGACTTTTGCATGACGTGGGAAAATCAAAGATTCCCAATGAAATACTGAACAAGGCAGGAAAGCTTACGGATGATGAGTTTGCCATGATGCGGCAGCATTCGCTTTTTGGATATGGCATATTAAAGGAGAAACAGGATCTGTCAAATCCCATTAAGCTTGGCGTTTTACAGCATCACGAGAAGATGAATGGAAAAGGGTATCCGATGGGAGTGACTTCGGATAAGATCAATATGTTTGCAAGGATTATATCAGTTGCGGACATCTATGATGCCCTTGTGACAGAGAGACCATATAAAAAGCCGTTTTCACCCAGAGATGCGGTCGAAATGATTATGTCCATGACGGATGAACTCGATATTAATGTCATGAGAAGCTTTTTGGAAAGTGTCATCCTTTACCCTGTTGGAACAAATGTGGAGCTTAGCACGGGAGAACAGGCCAGAGTCGTCGAGAACAACCCGAAATATGTGCTGAGGCCTAAGGTAATAGGATTGAAAACAGGAAAGATATATGATCTTGCACTGCTTGAGAATGCAAGCATAATTATTTTGTAGGAGGAGCTTTATTGTGTTAGTTACAAAAAATAAATATGTCCGGGCGGTAGCTGTAGTTCTGGCAGGAGTGTTTCTTAGCCTGTTGT
This sequence comes from Lachnospiraceae bacterium, assembly GCA_017391545.1. Classification (GTDB taxonomy): domain Bacteria; phylum Bacillota; class Clostridia; order Lachnospirales; family Lachnospiraceae; genus COE1. The sequence goes on along the minus strand of JAFOYD010000013.1, from coordinate 19,656 downwards.
GTGCATCGGTTCCACAATATGATGTCATGGCAGCAGACGAGTCACTTCTTCCCATGTACCGTAGAGCAGTCGATTTTCCACAGGGCGATCTGTCAAGACTTGCCAATGTGCTTCAAAAGGCACAAAATGGTGAGGAGATTACCATCGGATTTCTTGGCGGTTCCATCACAGAAGGACGTGGTGCATCAGGGATAGAGAACTGTTATGTTTCGCATGTATATAAGTGGTGGTATGAGATGTTTCCACAGGCAAAGATTCAGGTGATCAATGCAGGTGTGGGAGGCACATCGTCATATCTTGGCGTTCATCGCGTTGACGCGGAGCTTCTGGTGCATCAGCCGGATCTGGTATTTATGGAATTTGCTGTCAATGATACTTTTTCGGAATTCTGCATGAGCAGCTATGAGAATCTGATTCGTAAGATTCTGATGTCTGACAGCAATCCGGCGCTGGTACTGTTATTTGCAACGAATGCTGTTGGTGACAGCTCACAGGCGGTTCAGGCAGCGCTGGGGCAGTATTATCGGCTCCCCATGATCAGCTACGGTAAGGCTGTGACACCGGAGATCGCAGCAGGCAGCTTTACATGGTCTGATATCGCAGAGGACACAGTGCATCCAAATGACTGGGGACATGCGATTTTTGCAGGACTGATCACAACGTTTCTGGAAGATATCTATGCGCGGTTGGATACGATAGAAATCAATGAGGAGCATCTGGTTCAGTATGAGCTTCCAAAGCCTTCAACACCACAGATTTACCAGAATGCACATATTGAGTCAGCGGCAACGATCCAGCCATTACAGATGCTTGGATATGAAGTGTATAATTTTAACTATCATTTTGCCAACAACTGGTATGCTGTACAGGATGGGGCATATATCTCCTTTGTGGTCCAGGCACAGAATATTGGAATCCTTTATCAGAGGACTGTCGAGGGCAGCTTTGGACAATACGATGTGTATATTGACGATGTGTATGTTAAGACACTCGATGGAAACTTCGTAGAGTTTTATGGTACGGAGACGGATACAGAGGAATTATACAAATCTGAAACTGGGGAACCGGCATTTCACACGATCAAAATTGTAAAAAATCAGGCATCTGTCAATAGTGACTTTGTGATTATTGGACTTCTGATCAGTTAACAAAGACCACCCATATGGGTGGTCTTAATTTATAGGTTATCTTTCCATTGACTGATGACTTCTTCGCAGGCATCCGGATCCATATCGGAGACGGCTTCGCAGAGCCTTTCATAGAATTTGGCGCCTTCCTCATCGAATTGATAGTTGTCGAGCTTTTGTACAGTGGCATCCATTTGATCCATATCAAGATCATTGATTGCCTGAGCAATCTCGTCAAAGGCTTCCATGAGAACAGGTACAGAGATCGGAGTCTTATCCTCACTGTCTTGTTTATCAGGGAAGAGCGGAGCCAGCACTTCGATATAGTGCAGGTAGAGTTCAAGTAAGGAATCGGTGTCTTTTTGAATCATATCGGTATCACCTGCATTTCCGGCTGCCTCGAGAGCAGCAGCTTTGTCAGAAAGCTCATAGGCGCCAATCTGTTTGGATGCACTTTTGAGTGCATGGACTTCAATCGTATAATTATGCCATTCCTGGTTATCCTTATAGCTTTGAATCAGCCTGGCTTTTTTAGGGATGGCAGTGTAATAATCTTTGAGAATGTCCATAAACAGTTTTTCACTGCCAACCAGTTTTAGGGCATCTTCGACATTCAATCCGGGAATCTGTGGCAAAGTGGATTTTGGTTTTGCCTCCTTTTTTACGGATATGGAACGCTTCCTTACCTTTTCCTTTGGAAGCCACTGGCGTATTTTGGTCACCAGGACGCGGACTTCGATGGGTTTTGCGACAAAATCATTCATGCCCTCTTTGATAAACATGCTCTTCACATCACCAACGGCATTTGCTGTGAGTGCAATGATTGGAATATTATTATATTCCGGGTGAAAGCGTCGTATGATATGTGTCGTTTCGATTCCGTCGATTTCAGGCATCATGTGGTCCATAAGAATCAGGTCATACATGGTCTCTGATATTTTTTCAATCGCTTCATTTCCGCTCAGCGCAGTCTCAACCTGCATATTCAGCGGTTCTAAGAGTCCCTTTGCCACAGTCAGATTGAGGGCGTTGTCATCGACAACAAGGATTTTGGCAGTCTCTGCAGTAAAGTCATAGTATTCGTCAGAAGACTGATTATCAAACTGATTGAGCAGCTCATTATTATAGATCGCAACAATTGCCATGGCAGAAATCGGGGCATGGGCCTCAATTACGTTTTGAATCTCGTAGTGTGCAGAGACATTGTATGGAATGGAAATGACAGCAGTAAGGTTTGGGTGCTCACTGACAAAATTCTTGATGGAGCTGGTAAAACTGTCCTGCGAGAGAAAAAGATAGGCATTCTGCAGGGTACTGATCTTGTCCTCGAGATATGACAGGATGTCGATTTCCCTCAAATCCGTAAAGGGGATGCCAAGCTTATCCATGTCGCGAAGTAACTGTTCATGGGCATATTTGTTTTTGAAAGCGCCCAAAGCCTGTGCAGGAGGAGTCTCTGCAAGGGATATGGACGGTTCGGCATTGACAATTCGCTGCGGTACGCGGAAGGAGAAGGTAGATCCTTCACCATACACACTTTTAACACTGATATCGCCATTCATGAGCGTTAACAGTTGTTTGCTGATGGCAAGCCCAAGTCCGGTACCTTCGATGTTTCGGTTGCGCTTACTGTCTACCTGCTGGAAGGACTGGAAGATCTTTTCCATATCTTCAGGCTTGATTCCGATGCCGGTATCTTTGACTGAAAACAGCAAGTCGATGTGATCATCGGAAGTCTGCTCATAATCGAATTTTAGTATGACCTGCCCTGACTTGGTAAATTTGGCAGCATTATTTGCGAGATTGATGATGACCTGTTTGATGCGGATATTATCGCCATAGAGCAGTCTGGGAATATCCGGATTGATATCAAGCACAAACTCCACATTGTCGTTATCGATACGCGTACTGATGATCGTCGAGATATCGTTGATCATGGACATCGGCTCATACTCTACCGTGACGATATCCATTTTGCCGGATTCGATCTTGGAGAAATCAAGGATATCGTTGATAATTGTGAGAAGAGATTTTCCTGCTGCCTTGATCTGATTGATATAGCTTTTGGCGGTGGGACTCATGTCCTCGCGAAGCGCCATCTCCGCCATACCAATAACAGCATTCATTGGAGTGCGGATCTCATGACTCATGTTTGCAAGAAAGTCCGACTTGGTGTTCATGGCATGCTCAATTTCAATGTTGGCCTCTTTCATGATGAATTTGTGATAAGCAATGCTTGAGAGTGCATCGGTCAGTGTGTACAGAAAAAGCGCGGCGTTATCGAGCTTTGATTTTTCGACAATCGGTACATTTAGGATCGACTGTAGATAATTGATCATATCAACACCAATTTCTGCCGCGACCTGCATTACTTTTGTGATGTCAGGCGGTGAAGTGAGGACCTGTCCGCCTACAAAGCATCCGATTATGGTGTCGCCAGCCATGATGGGAGCGGCAAAATCCATCAGTCCCGCGTGGCAGTAGTAGGTGACGGAGGAGCCGACCTTCAGTGCAAGCTCAGCACCGTGCTTATCGCACTGCTGGCACCGCAGGCACCCAATTGGTGAACATCTCGTATATTTCTGACAAAAGTCTGTAAAATTTGCGCCTTTTGTGACGGGGGTTCCTTCTGCGTCGGTGATGATGGCGGCCATACCTGTCATCTTGGAAAAGGCATCCTGAATACGCTGAAGCATTTCAACGTCAAAAAGGTCGGTGAGGGTTATTTCACTATTCATGATTTTTTCCTCCAATGAATTATCCGATCAGCTCGTGTATTTTACTGAGTAGTGCGTTCTTGTCAACAGGCTTGAGCAAATATCCCTGCGGCTTCAGGGCGAGTGCATTTTTGATTTTTTCTACATCGTTGATACCGGTAAGGAATACGACCGGAATCTGTGCCAGATAAGGGTCTTCACGGAGTTTGTTAAGGACTGCAGGCCCATCCATCTCAGGCATTTCATAATCGAGTAAGATGAGGCTGACCTCCTTCGCCTGAAGAAAACGCAGTGCGACCTTTCCGCTGATGGCAGTGGCTACCTCGTATTCGGCATCCAGATGACCTTTGATGGTCTTGTGAACGATGGTGGCATCGTCGATTACCAGAATGCGGTGACGGCCGGGCGTTTCGGGCTGCCTGAGAACAAAGCCGGAGTCATTATTGGATTTTGGAGTGATGCCTTTTTCCATCAGTTGAAGCTCTGCATCGATCTGAGCCATCATATCCATCGTGTTGTTGGCAGACATGGTATTTTGTCTCATGGCAGCAGAATTTGCAGCAGCCATCTGTGGCATCCGTGTTTTCTGAATAAAGCTTACGATGCGATCCTGCAGGTCAGTGGTCGTGACGGGAAGATTGATGAACAGCTCCGGTGTGCCGTTCATGATCTTTGACAGGTATTCCTGACTGTAACCGTCTCCAATCGCTGCGTAGGGTATTTTATTTTGAATCAGTACATTGTGGAGGCTTGCGACAGTAATCATATCTTCCTTTGTCTCTGCGCGCATGCAGAAAATGAAAATGTCTGGTCTGAAGTAGTTCACATGATTTTTCAGATCATCAAAAATCATGGATGAACTCATACATTCAAAGGATAAATCCATTTGAAGGAAAAAATCAGTGATCAGCTTTTTGCTGTTTCCAGCCAGCAGTACCTTGTATTTCATATGTTAATTCCACCTTTCTGATATGATAAGAAAAAATAATCTGATTATTACCATAATTGTACCATACTGACAGAAAATAATAAATAAAAAGTTTATTTTTTGTCGAAGAATGTCGTAATCGCGGTAGGCATATATTTGTAAAAGTGATACAATAGTGCAAAACAGGATGGAGGTAGCATATGGAATTTAAAGGAATTACAAAAAAAGAAGAAGGAAAGTTTATCACCCGTTATGATGTTACTTATGAGACAGTGGACAAGAAGGAAAAAATCTATGAGATCATCAGTCGGAACAAGGAGCTTGATTCGCTGGAGGCATTGAATGGTCAGAAGCCGGATTCGGTTGTCATTATTGTGACAGATGAGAGCGGTGAGCGGCTCCTGGTCAATAAGGAATTTCGTCTGGCAGTCGGCGACTGGGTATACAATTTCCCAGCGGGACTGATCGACGAGGGCGAAGAACCGAAAGAGAGCGCCAGACGTGAGCTTTGGGAGGAGACGGGTCTGGAACTTTATGAGATCGATGATTTGATTGGACCAAGCTATAGTGCGGTAGGTTTTAGCAATGAGATCAATGTATGCGTGGTCGGAAAGGCAAGAGGAGCCTTTGGAAAGAGCACGTCAACATTAGAGGAGATTGAGCCGGGATGGTATACAAAGGAAGAATTAAGGGAGCTTTTAAAAACCGGCAGATTTGCAGCAAGAACGCAGGCATATTGTTATCTTTGGAGCAGACAATAACTGGAAATCTAAAGCTGTACACTACAAAATAATCAAAATTGACACTTTTCACAATGTCAGTTCGCCACATGAGAATGATGAATCAGGAAATCGCAAGACTGACTTCCATGAGAGAGGATGAACTGTATGATGCAGCGCTAATGATGCAGCTTGGAGCTGAGGGCGTCTTTGTAGGCTCTGGTATCTTTAAGTCAGGCGATCCGAAAAAGAGAGCAGCAGCCATCGTAAAAGCTGTTACGAATTTCAATGATGCAAAGCTTCTGGCAGAATTGTCCGAGGATTTAGGCGAGGCAATGGTAGGCATCAACGAGCAGGAGATTCAGCTGCTCATGGCGGAACGTGGGAAATAAAAGGAGGACTATATGAAGATCGCAGTTCTTGCAGTACAGGGGGCATTTATTGAGCATGAAAAGATGCTTGAACAGCTTGGTGTGGAGAGTTTTGAGATCAGACAGAAAAAGGATCTGGAGCAGGACTTTGACGGACTCATTCTGCCGGGTGGTGAGAGTACAGTGATGGGAAAGTTGTTAAAGGAGCTTGACCTTTTTGAAGCGTTACAGGAGAAAATAAAGAATGGGCTTCCGGTACTTGGAACCTGTGCCGGATTGATTTTAATGGCAGAACATCTTTCTAATGATGATAAGGTTCACTTTGGTACATTGCCTGTGACTGTAAAAAGAAATGCATATGGCAGACAGCTTGGAAGCTTTTTTACAAATGCAGAGGTCAAAGGCATCGGAGAGATTCCGATGGCATTTATCAGAGCACCATATATCGAATCTGTGGATGATGGCGTAGAGGTCATTGCGAAGGTTGATGGCAATATCGTAGGTGTCAGATATGGCAATCAGATTGGGATATCTTTCCATCCTGAAGTCACAGACAGTCTCAAACTTCACAAATATTTTGCGAATATGGCAGAGCAATATACAATTACAAAGCAGCAGGATCATCAGGTCGGAGCTGCTTAGGCATGTGCAGTGCATGGTCACAGGGAGGTTACTGGGCGAATGAACAGTAACTTCCTTTTTTGTATTTGGTGGAACTGATTTTATATGGAAAAGATTACGAAACAGGGGTATAATAAAAAGTCGAAAAGTAACTATGAGGGTACTGAATAGTTACGTCGGAAAAAGTAAGAAGAAATATTGGAGATATACAGGAGGAAGATAATATGTACAGAGAAATCGCAAAATTAATTATGTATGGAGATATGGATGAGGACTGTATTCTGTATCAGTTCGGGGAGATCTTTCGCCGATTCGACGAGGAGACAAGCTCAAAACCACAGCTTATTAAGGACATTTACACACAGCTCAAAAGGCTTTTGATCGTCGCTACGGATTACGGCTTTAACCACAATTTATGGCATAATTATCTCACTTTTTATCTTGTGACCAATGAGAATCCGTTCAGCATTACCTGCGAAAAGGTAGGGGCAAATGACGGCAGTGTCAATCATTTCGCAAAGAATGATTTCAAGGTATTCTGGAATCTGTTTCATTTTGACTTTTCTGCGATTGAAAGCGAACTTGGCATTGACTGTTTCTCACAGCTTTCCGATTATAAGGCAATTGGCAAAAAGGAGCTGATGTACAACAAGAATGTCAGTGAAAAGATCATTGCGCTGAGCGCCGAACTGGAAAAAGCTGCTGACGAAAACGAGTTTTTTGACTGCGTGACGGCATTTTACAGGGATTATGGTGTCGGGATGTTTGGACTGAATAAGGCATTTCGTATCCGTGATAAGGTAGAGGGACCAGTCGAGTTTCTGGCGATCAACAATATGGATAAGGTCATGCTTGATGATCTGATCGGCTATGAGATTCAGAAAAAGAAGCTTGTTGACAATACCAGGGCATTTGTGGAGGGAAAAAAGGCAAACAATGTGCTTTTGTTTGGTGACAGTGGTACTGGTAAGTCGACCAGCATCAAGGCGATCGTGAATGAATTTTATCCGCAGGGACTTCGCATGATCGAAATCTACAAGCATCAGTTCAAGGATCTGTCTAATGTCATCGCACAGATCAAGAACAGAAATTATAAATTTATCATTTATATGGATGATCTGTCCTTTGAGGAGTTCGAGATTGAATATAAGTTCCTGAAGGCTGTCATCGAGGGCGGCGTGGAGACGAAACCTGAAAACATCCTGATCTATGCTACTTCGAACCGCAGACATTTGATCAAGGAGACATGGAATGACAGAAATGATGTCGAGGTCGACAATGGCATGCACCGTTCCGATACGATGGAGGAGAAGCTTTCCCTTGTCAATCGTTTCGGTGTCACCATCAATTACTCAAAGCCTTCCCAGAAGGAATACTTCAACATTGTGATCGAGCTGGCGCACAGACAGGGCATTGATATGACTGATGATGAGCTTAGGGCTGAGGCAAACAAGTGGGAGTTAAGCCATGGAGGCATATCAGGGCGTACTGCACAGCAGTTTGTCAATTATCTTGATGGACAGAAAGGTAGTGTTCAATGAGTTTCTTCCCGTTTTTTGTAGATTTGGAGGGACAAGTAGGACTGATTGTGGGTAGCGGAAAAATTGCACTCCATAAGATCAGAAAGCTTCTGCCGTATGGTCCAAAGTTAACTGTTGTGGCGCCTGATATTCTGCCTGAACTGGAGGAACTTGTGCTTAAAAATGACACAAATGTCATAAAAATCATAAGAAGAAACTTTGAAAGCAGGGATATTACCGGCATGAAATTTGTCATAGCGGCATCCGATGATGAAGCTGTCAATGATACGGTCAGTCGGCTTTGCAGGGAGCAGAATATTCTCGTCAATGTCGTTGATAAAAAGGAAGCCTGCAGCTTTATCTTCCCTTCACTGGTAAAAGCAGGTCAGCTGAGCGTCGGTATCTCCACAGAAGGGGCAAGCCCGGAGGTAGCGGCATCCCTCAGAGGGCAGCTTGCCTCCGGCATTCCTGCAAACATGGATGAGATTCTTGCGTATTTAAGCAGCCTCAGACCGCTTGCCAGGAAGTATATCGCAGACGATGGAAAAAGGTCGGCCTTTTTGAAGGATATGGCGCGAAGATGTATGGACAGCAATACCATATTTGACGAGGCAGAGACATCAAAAAGATTGAAAGAATACGCAGATGCGGAAAGGGTAAAGACACCAGGAACGGTACTGCTTGTGGGGGCAGGCTGTGGCGCTTATGACCTGATTACCCTGAAAGGGATTAGGGCGATCAGGCACGCGCAGGTTCTGGTGTACGATGATTTGATTGATTCTCGTCTGCTCGATTATGCCTCAGAGAGCTGTGAGCTTATTTATGTAGGAAAACGCAGTGGAAAACACAGCATGAAGCAGGAAGAAATCAATGCGCTGTTAGTCAGGAAAGCGAAGGAAGGCGGACTGGTGGTACGACTAAAGGGAGGAGATCCCTTTGTGTTCGGAAGAGGCAAGGAGGAGATCCTGGCGCTTGAAAAGGAAGGAATCAAGGCGTCCTATATTCCGGGCGTGACCTCGTGTATCGCAGTTCCTGCGGCTGCAGGTATTCCTGTGACACACAGGGAGCTTAGCAGAAGCTTTCATGTGATCACCGGACATACAGCGACAGGGAGCGGAGAGCTTGCAGAAAATATTGATTTTGAAGCGCTTTCACGCGTTGAGGGAACGCTTATTTTCCTGATGGGATTCGGTCATCTGTTACAGATCTCTCAGGAACTGATCAAAGCGGGAAAATCCCCTGATACACCTGTTGCTGTCGTACATGGCAATTTTGATGGAACTGCAGATGCTGTGAGGGGAACACTTGCAGATATCGCGCAAAAAGTGTCAGAAGCAGGGCTTGAAACACCGGCTGTCATCGTGGTGGGCGCAGTTGCGGATATGGCATGATGCCGACATAATCTATATATACCCTATTGACACGTATGGACGCGGCGCAGTCGGACAAGTGGCCCACAGGAATCTATTGCTCCAATGACATCACTGCCATAGGAATGATCAAATATCTCAATAAATATAAAAGCAGAATATCAAGTGATGATATTGAGGAAGCGCAGTGTACGACGCCGATGCTGACAACTGTGCATATTCCAAGAGATGATATGGCAAAATTTGCACTATATCTGCTGATGGACAGACTCAAAGGTGGACATAAGGGAAAGGTGCGCATGGAGCTTGAGAGCAAGCTGATCAAGCGTGAAAGCTGTACGCTCGCAAATGAGAGTAAGTGGTGTGATTACTACATATAGATGCATCCGGCGATTGTTGATTTTTGACAGTTCCTGTGGTATACTCATGCGGTGGTGTTCAAAGCCTGTGTTCTTGCCTGGCTTTGGGTGAAAAGGGAATGCGGTGCAAATCCGCAACAGCCTCTACTACTGTAATCAGATATACCTTATCTTCTGATGAAACATGCAGGGTCATTGGAGTTTATTCTGAGAAGGCTTTGATAAGGTGTTAATAACTGTAAGTCAGGAGACCTGCCACAATACAAGTTTGCGTTTTGTTGGGGCAAAACAGCAGGAATGGAGAACAATGAAAAAAACAACAAATGTAACAGGAAACAAGGTCGTAGCAGTGATTTTGGCAGCAGTGACTGCAATTGGCATGACTGCATGTGGAAGCAGTGGGAGCACACCGCAGACGAGTACCACAGAGACTTCTGCCGTGGTAACGGAAACGGCGGAAGCACAAAGCACAGAAAGTGCAGCGGTTGAAACAGAGACTCAAGCTGTGCAGCGTACAGACAGTGCATCTGATGAGGCAGAGCAGACAGCATATCCGGTAGAGCTTACAGACTCGTATGGCGATGTTGTGACACTTGCGTATGAACCGGAGAAAATCGTGTCTGTAGCACCAAATCTGACAGAATTGATTTACAAGCTTGATGCGGCAGACAGGCTCGTGGGCAGGAGCGAATATTGTGATTATCCTGACGAAGTGCTTGATGTGGAGACGGTGGGAAGTATGAATACACCTGATATCGAGAAAATCATTTCCTTAGAGCCGGATCTTGTGATCGTATCGACTCATTTTTCTGAGGAAAATGCTGCAAAGCTGGAGGAGCTCAATATCCCGGTACTTGCACTTTATGAGGAGCATGATGTGACAGGTGTCTATGAGATGATCGATACACTCGGAACCGCGATCAACAAAAATACTGAGGCTGCAGACTGCATTTCAGAAATGCAGGACACCATTGCAACGGTCACGACAGCAGTGGAGGGACTTGAGGCTCCAAGCGTATATTATGTGGTCGGATATGGTGAATACGGCGATTACACAGCCGGTGGAGATACCTTTGTCGGCGGACTGATTGAGCTTGCAGGTGGTGACAATATTGCAAAGGATGTCAGTGGATGGAGTATCACATTAGAGGAAATCGTGGAGGCAGATCCGTCCATCATCATTATTTCCGAGGATGGAAAGGAAGGCTTTCTGAGTGATGCAAACTATGCAGAGCTTACAGCGGTCAAAGAAGGAAATGTATATACGATCGATATCAATATGCTTGACAGGCAAGGATACAGAAATGCCGAAGGCGTAAAAGCATTGGCTGAGATTTTCCATTCGGAGGCATTTCATTAGATATGCGTAAAATGAAAAGAAATCTGTTCATCTTTGCAGTGATATTACTGTTTACCATGACCTTTTCCGCGTCAGTGGGTTCGGCAGATCTGTCCTTTGTGGACAGCCTGAAAATTGTGGCAGCAAAGCTTCCGTTTTTGGGAAGATTTGTGGATACCGCGGAATTTGGTTCGAAATATGAGGTGATCGTGTGGCAGGTACGCATGCCCAGGATTATGATGTCTGCCCTTGTAGGAGCAGCACTTTCTGTTGTGGGAGCAGCATTTCAGGGGATTTTTGGAAATCCCCTTGCTGATCCCCATATCCTTGGCGTGTCATCCGGAGCGGCCTTTGGAGCAACCCTCGCCATGCTGTCAGGAGTAACAGCCGGTTTCATGGGACTAGGTGCAGTAGGTGCTTTTGCTTTTGCGGGGGCACTGTTTACCGTGTTTATTGTCTATCATGTCTCCAAAATAAGTGGAGAGATATCAGTGACGGGAATGTTGCTTACAGGTACGGCAATCAGCACACTTTTGAGCTCATTGATATCACTACTGATGACATTTCACAATGACAGGATTGAAAAGGTGTATATGTGGACAATGGGCAGCTTTTCCGCCGCTACTTGGGGAAAAATTCGCTTTTTGTCCATTTTTGTTTTTGTTGGTGTGGCTGTGATATTTTTGTATGCCGGAAAGCTCAACATCATTCTGATGGGAGATGATGAGGCAAAATGTCTTGGAATCGATGTGGACCGGATACGCAGACGGATCATTATGGCAGCTTCTCTTCTAGTCGGAGCGGCAGTTGCTGTGAGCGGTATCATCGGATTTGTGGGACTGATCATCCCACACTGTATCAGATTGATCAGTGGCTCTGACAATAAAAAGCTCATGCCGTACGCTTTCTTTATGGGGGCGATCTTTGTGACCCTGTGTGATACAGTGGCAAGAACTGTGGCAGCACCAACAGAGATACCAGTAGGAATTATCACATCAATGCTTGGCGCACCATATTTTATTTTTCTGGTGCTGAAAAGGAGACGCAGAATATGATGAATAATCCGGAAAGCATACAGGCGAAAGATGTTGTATGGAAGCCTGATAAAGATTCCGGGCTGATCCTGGATCATGTAAATGCAATGCTGTACTCTGGGGACTTCTATGGAATTCTGGGACCAAACGGAGCAGGAAAATCATCCTTTGTACGGCAGCTTGTAAAACTGAATAAGAAAAATGCGGGGAGCATCGGCTTTGAGCAGAACGGTGAGAAAAAGGAAATTGACAGTATTGGCAGGGAACAGCTTGCAGGACTGATCTCGTTTTTGCCGCAGAGTGTTGGATCAGACGTTGATTTTACTGTGTATGATGTGGTGGCGATGGGGCGTGAGCCGCACAGAAAAAGATTTCAGCCGCTTGGAAGGGTGGACAGGGAAAAGATTGACGAGGCGCTGGAATTTACCAACTGTCTGCAGTTTAAGAACAGAAGCATACAGCAGTTAAGTGGCGGGGAACGACAGCGTGTGATGATCGCAAGGACGATCGCGCAGGACACTCCCTGGATCATACTCGATGAGCCAGTCTCGAGTCTTGACATCAGACATCAGTATGAGCTGATGAAGGTGTTGGAGCGCCTGAGGCAGGAAAAGTCAAAAACGGTGATCGCCATATTGCATGATCTGAATCTGGCATCAGCCTTTTGCAATAAGCTGATCCTGATGATGGCAGGGAAAGTATTTGCAGCGGGAGAAACCAGGAAGGTGCTGACACCGGAGAATCTGAAGTCTGTGTATGACATGGAATTTGAACTGATCGGAGGGCTTTCCGATGACAGACAATATATTATCGCCAAAATGTAAGATAAATAAACACTTTTGTGCGGAGGAGGAATTTGGAATGAAATTAAATGAACTATTATCAAAACAGGATATCACGCTGTCCTTTGAGGTGTTTCCACCAAAGGTGACAGCCAATTACGAGGCTGTGAAGGAGGCGGCATACAGTGTGGCAAAGCTTGCGCCAAGCTACATGAGTGTGACCTATGGTGCAGGAGGCAGTACACGCGACAATACGCTTAAGATCGCCAAAGGAATACAGGATACATATGGTGTCACGACAATCGCACATCTGACCTGTGTCGGTGCGACAAAGGAAGGAATTCGCAAGTCGCTCGTAAATATGAAGGCAGCAGGAATCGAGAATGTCCTTGCCCTGCGCGGTGACAGACCAAAGGACTTTGAGGGCGATCCTTTTGCGAACTATCACTATGCATCAGAACTTGTCGCAGAGATCAAAACGTTTGGCGGTATGTGTATTGGTGGCGCCTGCTATCCGGAGGGACATGTGGAGTCGGAGAACACAAAACAGGACATCCTGAATCTTAAGAAAAAGGTCGATGCAGGCTGTGAGTTTCTCACGACGCAGATGTTTTTTGATAATAATATTTTTTACAATTTCTTATGCAGGGTACGTGAAGCGGGAATCGATGTTCCGGTCATACCGGGAATCATGCCGATTACCAGACCTGTTCAGCTTCAGAATGCAGTGAAACTCTCCGGCTGCAATGTACCGATGCGGTTTCGAAGCATTGTCGACTGCTTTGGAAGTAACCCTGAGGCAATGCAGCAGGCAGGCATTATTTACGCTACAGACCAGATCATTGATCTCATTGCAAATGGCGTGAAGCACATTCATGTGTACTCCATGAATAACTCCGAAGTGGCAAAAGGCATTCAGGACAGTCTCTCAAGAATATTATAAGGAAGGGTATGGTGGCAACGATGGCAAAAATAGCAACACAGCTTACGCAGTTAATTGGAAACACTCCTTTACTGGAGTTGACGAATTTTGAGAAGAACAATGAGCTTCAGGCAAAGCTTATCGCAAAGTTGGAGTATTTTAATCCGCTTGGGAGTGTGAAGGACAGAGTCGCAGCAAACATGATTGAACAGGGTATCAAAGAAGGGAAGATCAATGACAAGACAGTGATCATCGAGCCTACCAGTGGCAATACGGGAATCGGACTTGCCTTTGTCGCTGCTGCGAAAGGGCTTCATCTGATTCTTACCATGCCGGATACCATGAGTCTGGAGAGGAGAAAAATCGTTACGGCTTTAGGTGCAGAAATCGTGCTGACACCGGGCAATCTCGGCATGAAGGGCGCTATCGAAAGAGCCGAACAGCTTAAGGATGAATATGGTAACGCATACATTCCGCAGCAGTTTGAGAATGAGGCAAATCCTGCGATACACAGAGAGACGACTGCAGTAGAAATATGGAATGATACCGATGGAAATGTGGATATCTTTGTAGCTTCTGTCGGTACTGGTGGAACGCTGACTGGTACAGCGCAGGGCTTAAAGGAGAGAAATCCTGAGATTAAAATTGTGGCAGTTGAGCCGTCAGGTTCGCCCGTGCTTTCAGGCGGCGTACCGGGACGCCATAGAATACAAGGCATCGGTGCAGGCTTTGTACCGAAGGTGATGAAAATGGAGCTTGTGGATGAAGTGATTGCAGTGGAGGATGAGACAGCTTTTGACTATGCGAGAGCAGTGGCAAAATCGGATGGATTACTTGTCGGCATTTCGTCCGGCGCAGTGATCTATGCGGCCACAGAGCTTGCAAAGCGTCCGGAAAACAAAGGAAAAAACATTGTTGTGCTCCTGCCGGATACGGGCGAGCGTTATCTTTCAACACAGCTTTTTGAACTGTAGGAAACCGGGGGAAAAAGAGTGAAAAAGAACAGATATTCCAGGAAACTGCTGTGCCTGACTACAGTTTTTGCACTTGTGGCTACGACACTGACAGCATGTGGAAAAGATAAAAATGACACAAGCGTCACAATTACGAATGTTTCGTACGACCCCACCAGAGAATTCTATGAGGAGTACAATGCGCTATTTGAAAGCATTTACAAGGCACAGCACGGAACGGACATTCATGTCATACAGTCACATGGCGGCTCAGGTGCGCAGGCCCGCTCTGTCGTGGAGGGCTGCAATGCCGATGTGGTAACATTGGCGCTCGAGCATGACATATCGCTGATTGAAAGGACTGGTCTGATCCGCGAAGGCTGGATCGATGAGTTTGAACTGGATTCGGCACCTTAT
Source organism: Lachnospiraceae bacterium (assembly GCA_017391545.1). Taxonomy (GTDB): domain Bacteria; phylum Bacillota; class Clostridia; order Lachnospirales; family Lachnospiraceae; genus COE1. The sequence continues at coordinate 4,477 of JAFOYD010000013.1, read as the reverse complement.
ACTTCGACGATTATATTTCTGGTGCGAAGCGGAAACGAAAAGAATATTACGGATTGGGATGACCTGACCGCAGAAGGTGTGGAGGTCATCACGCCTGACCCAAAGAGCAGTGGCGGGGCTTGCTGGAATTTTCTGGCGGCATGGAGCTATGGCAGGGAGCACTACGCTTCGGAGCAGGAAATTGAGGCATTTGTAAAGAAAATATACGATAATGTTACTGTCATGGATACCGGATCCAGAGGGGCAACGACCACTTTTGTGGAGAACGGCAAGGGGGATGTGCTGATTGCATGGGAAAATGAGGCGATCACCATTCTACAGAATTATCCGGACAGCTATGAGTTGATCACACCGTCTGTGAGTATTCTTGCCCAGCCGAGCGTGGCGATTGTTGATGACAATGCGGATGCGAATCATACACAGGAGATTAGCCATGAGTACCTGCAATATCTCTACAGCGACGAGGCACAGCGCCTGATCGGAAAGTACGGCTACAGACCAACGAATGAGAGTATCCTGCAGGAATATTCAGAACAGTTCGACTTGGATCTGAAGCTCTATACGATTGAGGATTATGGTGGATGGGATGCTGTTTATGCGCAATATTTTGATGATGAGGCAGTGTTCGACAGAATCATGGATTATTAAAAAAGACCTTATTGATTTCAGGAAAGCTGAATATCAATAAGGTTTTTTTGTTACAAAAAATAAAAAATATTTCAATTCCTATTGACATTATAGGAAATAAATGGTAATATCCCTTTAAACCTACATGATATATAGGGAATATAGGAAAAACAAAAAACGAGGAATCATACGAATGCAGGAAGCAAACGAGAATCAGGCGATTAAGAGTGAAAATAAAATACAGATCAAGAAGCATGTAAAGAAAAGCCGTGTCATTCCCGGATTCCATCTGACACTTGGCATTACTGTGGTCATGTTGTCGCTGATTGTGCTGATACCGTTGGCGTCCGTGATGGTGTATTCGCTAAAGCTTTCCCCACATGAAATGTTTGAATTGATTACCAAAAAGAATGTGATGAATGCGTTCATCACGAGCATCAGCTGTTCGTTTCTGGCAGCACTGATCAATTGCGTGTTCGGGCTGATCATTGCGTGGGTGCTGGTAAAATATGATTTCCCAGGCAAAAAACTGTTGGATGGATTCATCGAGCTTCCCTTTGCACTTCCTACGGCAGTAGCGGGAATCACGCTTTCAAAGCTGTATTCAGAGACAGGGCTTCTGGGAAAACCGCTGATGGCGCTTGGCATCAAGGTAAATTATACAAAACTGGGACTTATAATTGCGCTCATCTTTATCGGCATTCCGTTCGTCGTGAGAAATGTACAGCCGGTGTTAGAGAAGATGGACAGCCAGTACGAGGAGGCGGCATATATTCTCGGAGCAACACCTTCCCGTACATTTTTCAAAGTCATCCTGCCGGAGCTTCGCCCTGCATTACTTACTGGTTTTGGACTTGCTTTTGCAAGAGGTATCGGTGAATATGGCAGTGTAATCTACATATCCGGCAACAGTGCAAAGGAGCATACGCAGGTCATATCTTATGTAATCATGCAGAAGCTCAGCTATATTGATTATGAAAGTGCTACGGTCATCGCACTTGCGATGCTGATTATTTCCTTTTTGCTCTTGCTTTTTATCAACATTATTCAGGTAAAGCAGGCACAAAGAATTAACATACTATAGATTTTGAGGTTAACAAACGATGAGCAGAGAATTGAATGAACAGGAAAAACTGGAAAGAAACAAGGCAGTTACAAGAAGAATTTTAATCGCAATAACCGTTATTTTTATTTTCGTGATGCTTGTCATGCCTCTTGTCTGTGTGATTACAAGCTCCTTGAAGGAGGGCATTGGCTTTTATCTGAAAGCAATTTCCACAAAGTATGTGCTTTCTGCACTTGGAGTGACATTGCTTGCCACTGCCATAGCAGTAGCCGTCAATACATTTTTTGGACTGATAGCAGCATGGGTTCTTACAAAGTTTTCTTTCAAAGGGAAGCAAGTGTTAGCGACATTGATTGACATACCGTTTTCTATTTCGCCTGTGATTGTTGGTCTTGCATTTCTGATGACCTTTGGAAGACTTGGCTGGACCTATCCTGCACTTAGGGCAATCAATGAATTTTTAGGCACAAATATCCGTATCACATTTGCGATTCCGGGTGTCGTGCTTGCCACGATCTTTGTCACATTCCCATTCGTATCACGTGAGATTATTCCAATCCTGAATGCACAGGGAAAGGACGAGGAAGAGGCAGCTGCTTTGATGGGAGCAGGCGGTTTCAAGATCTTCAGAAAAATTACACTTCCGCACATCAAGTGGGGCTTGATTTACGGAATTATCCTGTGCACTGCCAGAGCACTTGGTGAGTTTGGCGCGGTAAATGCATTGTCCAAGACAAGAGGAGAAACATTCACCCTGCCGTTAGAGATCGATGCACTTTATATGTCAGGAACTGACACGTCTGTCACATCTGCTTTTGCTGTGTCTTCGATACTGGTGCTGATCGCGGTAATCGTGCTGGTAGCAAAAAACGTGGCGGAATATCATAGCACAAATGCAGCCGGAAAGTAGCCTTGAGGGCACTGAATCGGGATACGCTGGAGGAAAACAGAATGTACGTGGAACTAAAAAATATATATAAACAATATGGGGATTTCAAGGCTTCTGACAACGTAAGCTTTGGAGTTGAAAAAGGAAAGCTCGTAGCGTTACTTGGTCCCTCGGGAAGTGGTAAGACGACACTGCTTCGCATGATTGCGGGACTTGAGACGCCAAATGCGGGAGACATCTATATCGATGGGGTGCGTGTCAATGATATTCCGGCATCCAAGAGAGGAATCGGCTTTGTATTTCAGAGCTATGCGCTTTTTCGGTATATGACGGTATATGATAACATCGCTTTTGGACTTGAACTTCAGAAGATGCCAAAAGCACAGATCAAAAAGCGTGTGGCGGAGCTGATGGAGATTACAGGGCTTACAGGCATGGAAAAGCGTTATCCGAACCAACTGTCGGGAGGGCAGAGACAGCGTGTGGCATTTGCAAGGGCGCTAGCCCCTAATCCACAGGTGCTCTTATTGGACGAGCCCTTTGCCGCGCTGGATGCAAAGGTGCGAAGTGAGATCAGAAGCTGGCTGAAGGAAATGGTGACAAAGCTTGGCATCACTAGTATCTTTGTCACACATGACCAGGATGAGGCAGTCGAGGTCGCCGATGAAATCATTATCACCAATCACGGTCGCATTGAGCAGATGGGATCACCGCTTGACATTTACAAGGCACCGGACACACCGTTTGTAGCACAGTTCATAGGACGTTCTACTGTTGTTGAAAATTATGAGCTGTTAAAGGGATTCGATAAGGTGATTGCAGACTCCAAGGCGGTTATCAGACCGGAATTTGTCAAGATATCAAAAAGCGGTAAGCTGGAACAGTACATGTCTGCCGCGGAGGAGGGAATCGTGGAGGATGTGATTTTCAAGGGAAACAGACTGGATGTGATCGTGAACATCAACGGAATCCATCTTGTGGCAGAGCGCTCCCTTGAGAAGGATGAGGTAAAGATCGGAGAGCCGGTTCATGTGCTGATCTACAGACTTTACATCTTCGACGACAAACATACTTATCTGACAGAGAACAGCTACATGCAGGAGAATGATGTATTCTACATTTAAGATATAGGAGAAAAGCAGGATTATGAAAATCAGGGACAAAAAAATTCTCACCACGGACATTTTGATCATCGGTGGTGGTACAGCGGGCTGTTATGCAGCACTTACGATACGCGAACATTCCAAGCTTTCGGTCATCATTGCAGAGAAGGCCAATATCAGGCGAAGCGGCTGTCTTGCGGCAGGTGTTAATGCGATCAATGCATACATTGTCAAAGGTAGAAAGCCAGAGGACTATGTGGACTATGCCTGCAAAGATGCTGACGGCATTGTCAGGGAAGATCTGTTGCTCACGATGTCGCAGGGGCTGAATCGTGTCACGAAAAAGCTTGAGGATTTAGGGCTTGTGATACTCAAAGATGAGAACGGCGAGTATGTCGCGAGAGGAAACAGAAATATTAAAATTAATGGTGAAAATATCAAGCCGATTCTTGCAGATGCAGTGGGGACGCTGGAAGATGTAACCGTCTTAAACCATGTGAATATTACTGATTTTATCGTAAAGGATAACTGCATTTATGGAGCCTTTGGCTTTAGCATCGAGGATGGGACAGCCTATGAAATCAGGGCAAAGAAAGTCCTTTGTGCGACAGGTGGTGCGGCAGGTCTGTACCGACCGAACAATCCGGGCTTTTCAAGGCACAAGATGTGGTATCCGCCATTTAATACGGGAGCAGGATATGCCATGGGAATTCTAGCCGGGGCAGAAATGACTACTTTTGAAATGCGTTTTATTGCACTGCGTTGTAAAGATACCATTGCTCCTACCGGAAC
>JAFOYD010000146.1 GCA_017391545.1 Lachnospiraceae bacterium | reverse complement strand
GAAGAAAAACAAGATTTTGATTACTACTTTGACAAAACGGATGGCAGAAGATTTGACGGATTATATGCGCGAGCTTGGGATTCGAGTGAAGTATTTGCATTCGGATATCGACACTTTGGAGAGAACAGAGATTACGAAAGCTGAGATATTGCCAAAGCTTTTAAGCGGTAATCTTGAATGTAAGCATAATGCAGGAGGATGTATACATGGATGAGATACAAAAGACATTACTGATGCAGGTAGCTGACTTGCATGAGGTTCCCGCAGGGGCATATAATATCCGTGCAAATGGCGAATCGGCAGGCAGACGTTCCACAGAGCACATTGAGATCGTTCCCAAGGAAGACAAGCAGGGAATCGACATTTTTATCAAGCCCGGCACCAAAAAAGAAAGTGTGCATATACCGGTACTCATGACACAGACAGGTCTAAAGGAACTTGTGTACAATGATTTTCATATCGGTGAGGACTGCGATGTCACGATTGTGGCAGGATGTGGTATTCACAATGGCGGTGACAGGACAAGCGAACACAGTGGCATCCATACGTTTTATATCGGCAAAAATGCGAAGGTAAAATATGTGGAAAAGCACTATGGTTCCGGAGAAGGCACAGGCGAGCGCATCATGAATCCGGAGACGGTTGTCCATATGGATGAGGACAGCTATATGGAGATGGACACCGTACAGATCAGAGGCGTGGACTCGACTGACAGAGTAACAAGAGCGAAGCTGAATAAGGGCGCACAGCTTGTAATCAGGGAAAAACTGATGACACATGGCAAACAGAAAGCGACGACGAATTTCTATGTGGATCTCGATGGTGAGGATTCAAGTACAAATGTGATTTCGCGATCCGTAGCAAAGGATGATTCATAGCAGACATTCTATTCCACATCAATGGCAACAATAAATGTGCGGGCCATTCGGAGTGTGATGCCATTATTATGGATCATGCAGTCGTGCGTGCTATCCCGGAGATAACTGCAAATAATCTTGATGCAAGCCTGATCCACGAGGCAGCCATCGGCAAAATTGCAGGAGAACAGCTCATCAAACTGATGACACTCGGACTGACAGAGCAGGAAGCCGAGGAGCAGATCGTAAATGGGTTCTTAAAATAATGATTGAAATAGTTACATTGAATTAATTCTTGTGCAAAACGGGGAATCCCCCGATTGTTATAAAAACAAAGGAGGAAATGTACATGGAAGCTTTAAAATGTATTGAAACACGAAGAAGTGTCAGAAAGTTCAAGGATGAGGCATTGGATCACGAGGTGCTGGAGGCCGTTGTAAAAGAGGCATCATTTGCTCCATCCTGGAAAAACTCACAGGTGGTACGTTATGTTGTTGTTGAGAATCAGGAAATCAAGTCTAAGATTGCCAATGATGCTGTATTAGGATTTACCTACAATACAGGCACGATTGAAAAGGCAGCAGCACTTGTCGTTGTGACCATGATTCATGGCAGAAGTGGCTTTGAGAAGGATGGCTCCTATACGACCAGTAAAGAGGACCGTTGGGAAATGTTCGATGCAGGTATTGCCACACAGACCTTCTGTCTTGCCGCACATGAAAAGGGCATTGGTTCTGTCATCATGGGAATCTTTGATGAGGACAAGGTTGCTGAACTGATTTCACTTGAGGAAGGAAGAAAGGTCGCTGCACTGATTGCAGTCGGTTACCCGGATGAAGAACCTGCACAGCCAAAGAGAAAAGAGGTTGGCGAGTTGGTAAGGTTTTTGTAGAAATAAGAAATATTTGAAAAATTTTTGAAAAAACTTTGCAACTTTTTCTTGACAATCGAATAAAATGGAATTATGATTAGAAAAAAATAAAGAGACGAAACAAACTGACGACCAAGAGGAGTACATGTACTTTTGTTCAATTCACAGAGAGCTGCAGGTGGTGCGATTGCAGTATTTGACTGGACATGGAATGGACTTGGGAAGGTGGGAGCAAAGAGTCGATGACTTTCGAGGACTCAAGTAATGCCCAACGGGATTTCCGCCCGTTATCAAGGGAAAGCGCATGATGGTGCGTGTAGAGAGTGGATGTATTTCAATACATCAAATTAGGTGGTACCGCAGAAGTTTTAAGCTTTTGTCCTAGTAGAAATATTAGGATAAAAGCTTTTTTTATGTACACGAGCTCATAAGGAAATCAGCAGCAAAGCTGCATGAGCTCGGCACGGCGAGTAGGATAAACCTACTCGATGCATTTTATTGTATATGTAGGAGGTAATGCGATGATCAAGCCAACATATGAGCAGGTAAAACAATATGAAAAGGAATACACTTACGTTCCGGTGTGTAAGGAAATTTTAGCTGATGATATCACACCGATCCTGATGCTTCGAAAGCTTGCAGCACTTGATGAACAGTATTTTTTGTTGGAGAGTGTTGAGGGAGGAAATCTTGGTAGATATTCTTTTCTGGGATATCATCCGAAATTATCTGTTTCCTGCAAGGATGGCGTGACCAAGGTAAAGGAAAACGGAATGGTGCGTATCGTACCGGGAAAACCCAAGGAAGCGCTTCAGTCGATTCTTGAAACATATCGTTCACCACAGATCGAAGGTCTTCCAACATTTACAGGCGGTCTGGTCGGATACTTTGCATATGAGATGATACAGTATGCAGAGCCAAAGTTAAAGATCAAACAGAGTGATGTCAGTGACTGTGAGCTGATGATGTTTGATAAGCTGATTGCCTTTGACCAGGTTCATCACAAGCTCTGCTTTATCACGAATGCAAGGACAAAGGAAGGCGAGGCAGGCTATCAGAAAGCAGTTGAGGAGCTTGAGGCATTCGTTGAGACGATTCGGATTACCGATCCGATTCCTTATGAGAAACCGATTCCTGCACCG
>JAFOYD010000145.1 GCA_017391545.1 Lachnospiraceae bacterium | reverse complement strand
TTCCAGCGACTTTCCATTTGAGGAGTATGATTATGTCGTGGATGCGGTCGACACCGTTACAGCGAAAATTGAGCTGATCATGAAGGCAAAGGAACTGGGTGTACCGGTCATCAGCAGTATGGGAGCCGGAAACAAGCTGGATGCAAGCCGCTTTCAGGTCGCAGATATTTACAAGACAAAGGTTTGCCCCCTGGCGAAGGTCATGCGAAGGGATTGTAAAAAGCGTGGTGTAAAAGATCTGAAAGTCGTGTATTCCGAGGAGGAACCGATCAAGCCACAGGAGGATATGGCGATCAGCTGCAAGACGAACTGTATCTGCCCACCGGGGGCAGAGCATAAGTGTACAGAGCGGAGAGCGATTCCAGGCAGTGTTGCTTTTGTGCCGTCGGTAGCAGGACTGATCATTGCAGGTGAAGTAGTAAAAGATTTGTGTAAGATAACAAAGAGGTAGTAAAGACATGGAGATTTCCGTAAAAGAATTAAAAAATCAGGATACCTTTCAGGAAGAGGAAGAACAGGACAAGGCAAAGGACGTCGAGCAGAGTTTGCGGAAAAAGTTCAAAAAGACCATCTGGTCAAAATTTACAAAGGCAATTAACACATATGAGCTGGTAAAGCCTGGGGATAAAATTGCAGTCTGCATTTCCGGAGGAAAGGATTCCATGCTCATGGCAAAATGCTTTCAGGAATTAAAGCTGCACAACAAGTTTGAATTTGAAGTCAAATTTCTTGTCATGGACCCGGGATACAGTCCTGAGAACCGCAAGGTCATTGAGGAGAATGCCAGAAAGCTGAATGTGCCCATTACGATATTCGAATCCGATATTTTTGACAGTGTTTATAATATTGAAAAATCCCCCTGTTATCTGTGTGCCAGAATGAGGAGAGGGCATCTTTATCATTATGCAAAGGACTTGGGTTGCAACAAGATCGCGCTCGGTCATCACTATGATGATGTCATCGAGACCATTCTGATGGGAATGCTTTACGGCGCGCAGATCCAGACAATGATGCCCAAGCTCCACAGTACGAATTTTGAGGGTATGGAATTGATCCGACCTCTGTATCTGGTCAGGGAGGATGACATCAAGGCGTGGAGAGACTACAACGGACTTCATTTTATCCAGTGTGCGTGCAAGTTCACCGATACCTGCACGACCTGCAATAACGAGGAGAACCTTTCCAAGCGTATGGAAGTCAAGGAGCTGATCAGGACCTTGAAAAAGGTCAATCCATTTGTGGAGTCCAACATCTTCCGAAGCGTTGAGAATGTAAATCTAAGTACCGTGATCTGCTACAAGGAAAACGGACAGAAGCATCATTTTCTGGAAAAATATGATACAGTACAGGATACGAGTGACCTTGATCAATAGGGTCACTCTTTTTTTTAAATAATAATAGGAGGCAGAGATGAAGATATCAACAAAAGGAAGATATGCAATTAAATTGATGCTGGACCTTGCAACCTATCATAATGGGGAGCCGGTCAGTCTCAAGGATATCGCGACAAGACAGGGAATATCAGAAAAATATCTGGAGCATATTGTGTCAACATTGAGCAAGTCCGGATTGGTAAAAAGCATGCGCGGTTCCCACGGTGGATATATGTTGACGGGTGCGCCACAGAACTATACAGTCAGGCAGATCCTGAATGCAGTCGAGGGCAATATTTCTCCGGTTGACTGCGTTGGCAGCACTGGCGTCCAGTGTGACAGGAGGGGGACCTGCGTCAGCGTCAGAATCTGGCAAAAACTGTACGATGCCATGAATGATGTGTTGGAGGGAATCACATTATCAGATCTGATCGACTGGCAGAATGAAATGATAGCCGACCAATATGTTATTTAGATAAAGTTAATGACATAAATGATAGAAAGATGATATAATCCTTTTATATACAAATTAGTAGGAGGGATTTTATCATGAAAAAGCGATTTTTAGCATTACTGCTGGCAGGAATGACAGCACTGTCAGTGACCGCATGCGGTGGAAAGGGGACTGACGACCAGAAGGAAGTTGTAGAATTGAATATGACATCTGAGGATTTGGCGGCGGAAAGTACTGTGCAGACATCTGAGGAGGGCGCTGAGGTGCAGCAAGGAACGTATCAGGTAACACTCGAGACGCAGGAGATCAGTTACCGGACACCGACCGGGAACACAGAGCTTGTCAATGTCAACCTGCAGACACCATTTTTGGGAAACAACGAGGAACCTGCCATTGAAAAAATCAACAAGAGCTTTGACACGTCCTATAAAGATACAAGGGATTTGATTGAAGGCGACGCTGTTGACGGTGAGGGTGATTTTGTGAACGGGCTTGCGAAGAGCGCTTATGAGTATTACGCTTTTCTGGAATCAGATGGAAGTGCCGAGACAGCTCCGTCATTTTATTATAATATGCATTACAGCGTACAGCGCATGGACAACACGGTATTTAGTGCCATTAAGTTTGTGGAAGCGTATATGGGAGGTGCACATGGCTCCAGTATTCAGTCCGGTGTCAACTTTGACATGAGAACAGGTGAGACGATTACGATTGCCGACTTGACTAATGATCAGGAGAAGTTAGCCTCATTTTTAAAGGAAAAGCTCCTTGCTCTTGCTGACGAGAAGCAGGCAGAGGAGAACCTGTTTTTCCCGGAATACCAGGAGAACATCGCAGACATTATAACGGATGAAACATTTTACTTTTCGAAGGAGGGCTTATGCTTTATTTCGCAGGAGTATGTGCTACAGCCCTACGCAGCCGGTACTGTTGTGCTGTGTATACCGTATGAAGAACTGAAAGGGCAGCTCAAGGACGAATATTTTCCGACAGATGCTTCATGGGATTTTGAGGTGACGGAGACTGCGAATGATGAGCCGATGGTCGTAATCTACCAGCCGGACTTTGTGGCTGATGTTGTAAACCCGATGTTGTATTCTTTCCTTAACTGGTCGGGACTTTTATATTTTTATGGAGATGATGTAACGTTTGACACCCTGACACCGGAGGCTGCCATGAGCATGGCAGGATTTGCGGTAATCTATAATCATGCTTACGATGAATCATGGGCAAAAGAGATTACAGAAGATGATGCGGTTTACTATGGATATGCGATTCCGTCTGATCTGCTGGATGCGTATACCAACAATTATTTCGGAAAGACATATGATGTCACATCTTTTGAAAGCTCAGAAAAATATCCGATGATAAAGCCGCTGGAGGATGGAAGCCTGTTGGTATGTGTGGGCGACTGGGGAATGACTGC
>JAFOYD010000012.1 GCA_017391545.1 Lachnospiraceae bacterium | reverse complement strand
TTGAGGGAATACCTTCTTTAATAACTTTCTATGGCGAAGTAGCTCAGTTGGCTAGAGCATGCGGTTCATACCCGCAGTGTCGAGGGTTCGAATCCCCCCTTCGCTATTACTTAGGAAGAGGCGAAAACGTTGATTTTACAGTGTTTTCGCTTCTTTTTTGTTTTTTAATAATGTTGTTGACTCTTAATTTTAGAAGTGGTATTATTTTATAGTATTCAATTTGAACTATTAGCCGACTTGTTCTGCAAATCATTTCTTTTGAATTTCAGAACAGGTTGGCTTTTTCATTACAGGCAGATTTAAGGGTGTATGTAGTATGGGGAGAATGATTACAAATATTTTAATGGAGGTTCTTAGATATGAACAACGGAACAGTTAAATGGTTCAACGCACAGAAGGGCTACGGATTTATCACAAATGAGAGTACTGGAGAAGATGTATTTGTACATTTTTCAGCAATCGTATCTGACGGATACAAGACTCTTGAAGAAGGTCAGAAGGTAACTTTTGACATCGAACAGGATCCTAAGAACAGCGCTAAGCTTAGAGCAGCAAACGTTACACTCGCATCATAAAGAAGTAATTGAGTAAAAAGGAAAACCTCGGCAGGTGAAATCTGCCGAGGTTTTTTCTTAAAACAGCTGATCAATACGTGCCATTGCTTCGATGGTATTTTCACGATTACCGAAAGAAGTAAGTCGGAAAAACTTCTGACCATTTTTTCCAAAGCCTGCGCCAGGGGTACCTACCACTTGCGCATTGTTGAGCAGGTAATCAAAAAATTCCCACGAATCCATGTTGTTAGGACATTCAAACCAGATATATGGAGAGTTCACACCGCCAAAGTAGCGGATACCTTTTTTGGCAAGCCCTTCGGAGATGATTCGGGCATTTTCCTGATAATACTTGATATTTTCCTGACATTGTGCCATACCTTCAACAGAGAATACGGCAGCGGCGCCTTTCTGTACAATGTATGATACGCCATTGAACTTTGTTGTCTGACGTCGGTTCCACATGGCATTGAGAGACATTTCTGCACCAGTAGAGGCGGTGAACTTTAAATCCTTTGGTACGATGGTGTATCCACATCTGGTGCCTGTAAATCCTGCTGTCTTTGACAGAGAGCAGAATTCGATTGCACACTTTTTGGAACCCTCAATCGCAAAGATGCTTCTGGGAAGTGCCGGATCTGTGATAAAACATTCATATGCTGAGTCATAGAGAATGATGGCATCATTTTCAAGTGCATAATCAACCCATTCTTTGAGCTGCTCTTTGTTGTATGCAGCTCCTGTAGGATTGTTTGGAGAGCAGATGTAGATGATATCGGCATGTACACTGTGGTCCGGCATCGGAAGGAAGTTATTTTCTGCATTGGCATCAATATAGGTAATATTTCTGCCATTCATGATATTTGTGTCAACATATACGGGATAAACCGGATCAGGAATCAGGATTACATTGTCTTTATCAAAAAGGTCTGTGATATTACCTGTATCACTTTTGGCGCCATCTGAGACAAAAACTTCATCGGCATCGATGGATACGCCGTTTCTATTGTAATAATCAACGATCGCATTGCGAAGAAAATCATAACCCTGTTCAGGACCATAGCCTTTAAATGTCTCTGCACTTGCGAGTGCATTGACGCCCTTATGAAGCTCGGCAATGACCTCAGGACCAATTGGCAGTGTCACATCACCGATTCCCAGGCGAATCACCTTTTTGTCAGGATTTGCGGCTGTGTAGGTATTCACACGATGAGCAATTTCAGAAAAAAGATAGCTCTCTTTCAGGTTCAGATAATTTTCATTTAGCTTTGGCATGATAAGCCCTCCTTTATTACATTGGTTTATAATCATAAATTAAAAGTGGTTCTTATTAGGAACACTAAAATAATAATAACGGTATTCTGTATATTTGTCAATTATGATGTGGCTTATTGAAAAAAAATGTATATTATGTTAAGTTATTGAAGACGACTAATATATAGAAAGGTAATGGTAACGGATTGTTACTGGAAAGTACGGATGGATGAAAAGAATGAGAGGGAGCTTCTGCCTGATCTTTTAAGGGGATTTGCGATTGTACTTGTGGTTCTTGGGCACTGTATACAGGATGGCAGTGGAGCAGACTATCGCAGCGAAGCGCTTTATTTTAGCGATCGATTATATCAGTTCATATATAGCTTTCACATGCCGCTTTTTATGATGATCAGTGGATACCTTAGCTGGGGAAGTATTCAGAAAGCGAAAGAGCACAAAGAACGAACAGGACTGCTCAAACGAAGGGCGGCATCACTACTGACACCGATTTTTTTATGGACGGCAGTGGATTATATAAGGATCCTGATTGTTAACCATATCAATGGGGAACCACAGCCAGAGGCGCTGATTTTTGTATATTTTTATAATGCACTCAATAACCTTTGGTTTTTGTGGGCTGTGTGGTGGTGCTTCTGTGTCGTATATGTTGTGCACTATTTTTTCAAGGATCGCAAAGTTATTTACCTGTTGGGATTTCTGGTGCTTTTTGTAATACCTGATGGACTTGGTTTTGGGGCATATAAGTATATGATGCCATATTTCATTGTGGCATATTATTGGCATGACTATGTACAGACAAATAGGGATATTTTGAAGAGGGATTCCCAAATATGGATGCTTGTCATGACAGGAATTGCTTTTGCAGGATTATTTGCAATATATAATGAGGACTCCTTTATTTATTTGACAGGGTATAAGCTCATCGGGAAAAATATAGCAGTTCAGATTGGAATTGATTTGTACAGGACACTGATCGGGTTTGTTGGAAGTGTTTTTTTTATCATGTTATGGCAGTATATACTGATGATGGTGGGCAGGATGAGTAAAAAAGACAATATAAATGTTATGTTTCGTATATTAAGGCACCTTGGTGCTCATAGCATGGGTATTTATATTTTGTCCGGATATGTGATTATCTTTATGATACAGAGACTTGCGTTTATTATAAATCCGTCATATATTGTTAATGTGATCGAGACAGTGGTAGTGCTGGCAATTACATTGCCGGTGACAATGCTGTTTGAAAAAATACCATTCTTGAGAAAATTTGTAGGGAAATAGAAAAGAGGAAAAAATGTATGTATGAAGAGGAAATAAAGGATGCGAAAAGAGTTGTCAGCGAATTTTTGGAGCAGGCGAAGCTGAAAAAAGGAAATCTGATTGTGATCGGTTGTTCTACAAGTGAGATTGGATCACACAAGATTGGTTCTTACTCAAATGTAGAGCTTGGGGAAGCTGTGTTCCTTGCAATGTATGAGGAACTGAAAAATGCGGGACTGTCTGTGGCAACGCAGTGCTGTGAGCATTTAAACAGGGCACTGATCATGGAGGAAGAGGATGCAGAGCGCTTTGGATATGAAATTGTCAATGTCGTACCACAGCCAAAGGCGGGAGGATCTTTTTCTACTTTGGCATGGAAGCATATGAAAAATCCGGTAGCAGTGGAGCACATACAGGCCCACGCAGGGATTGATATTGGGGATACGCTGATTGGAATGCACTTGAGACCTGTAGCAGTTCCTGTCCGGATAGAGCATCCTGCAATCGGTGGTGCACATATTGTATGTGCCAGAACGAGAGCAAAATTTATCGGTGGCGAAAGAGCACATTATAATGAGCAACTGGAATAAAAAATATCATTCCTTAAACTTTTAAAAATATCTTTTCTAAAGTAGTAATTGTATGCTATAATAAATTTATCTATGGTGAACTACTAATTAAGCTGAAAGGGTAACAAATGTCTCAGGAACAGAATAATAAAGATTTTGATAATAAATTGGAGATGGATGGCAGGATCTCATATGTTAAGATCATGAGACTCATCAAGATTCTTGTTCCGATATGTATATTAATGACATTCACTATCTGTACGGTAATGCTTGTTCTTGTAGCAAATCTGGGCAGGAAGATAGACAGGCTGGAGGACACGCTGCATTCATTGCAGGATGGCAACCAAACGGCGTTAGGTAGTAGCTTAATCACTGTGTCTGACATAGATGGAAACGTGGTCGATGGATCTGAGGCTGCAGATATTGCAGAAGCAGCAGAACTTGAAAACAGGCATGTTCTGGATGGCAGCAGCAATAGTGCGGGCATCAGAAAAGTATATTTGACGTTTGATGATGGACCTGGACCAAACACAGACAAAATACTTGATATACTTGAACAATATGGGGTTAAGGCTACGTTTTTTGTTGTTGGAAAGGAGGGCTATGCCGAGCAGTACAGGCGCATTGTTGAGGAAGGACACACGCTGGGCATGCATTCCTATAGCCATAAGTACAACGAAATATATGCATCTTTGGATGCATATAAAAATGATTTGAATAAGCTTCACGACTTTTTGTATGAGCTTACAGGCGAAGACTGCAATATCGTGCGCTTTCCCGGTGGCAGCAGCAATACGATAAGCAATGTGGATATGAGGGAATTGATTTCATATCTCAATGAGGAAAACATCGTATACTATGATTGGAATGTATCAAGCGGTGATGCTACGGGAAATTACAAAAATGCGGATCGAATCGCGGCGAATGTACTTGAGAGTATTGATCAATACAACAACGCAATCATTCTTTTCCATGATGCGGCAGGTAAAGATTCCACTGTGGAGGCTCTGCCGATCATTATAGAAAAGATTCTCGAATCTTCAGATACAGTAATACTGCCAATATCTTCGGATACAGTGAAGATACAGCATCTAAAATGAGAAGGTACTAGACGGTTTATTTAGACTTTTGGCTAAGTAGCAAGATACAAAATAAGATTGGAGGACAAATTACAATGGGTTTTTTTCAAGATTTAAAGCAGGATTTATCACAGACAGTAAATGATTTGGGAATTAAAGATGAAGCAGACGAACTTAAAGTGGAAGAGGAAAGCACCACGACAGCCTCAGAGGATTTGTTCGGAAGTGCATCTGATACTGACTTTGGAGACCTTGAATCGATGCTTGAAAAGGAAGTAGCAGCACTTGGGGCGACTCAGGTACCAGATGAGAAGCCAGATGAGATGGAAACAACATCTGATGTTGACTTGGAGGCATTGCTCAGTGATATTGAGATTGCTGAAAAAGATGAAGCGATAGCAGATATTGAGAATGAAATCCAGTCGGTTGATGATTCTTTGGCTTCTTTTGAAGAGAAGCAATCTGAGGATCATCCGGAGTCGATATTGGATGGATTCTCTTTTGATGATATCAAACCGATTGACGAAGAACCATCAGCAGAAGAGGAAGTTCCAACAGTTGAAGATGTACCTGCAGAAGAAAAAGCACCAATAGCAGAGACTTCAGAAGCAGAGATTTCAGAAGAGGAGTTGCTTCCAATCGAAGAGGAGATGCCAATTGAAGAAATCTCAACGGAAGAGATTTCGACAGAAGAACCATCAGCAGAAGAGATTCCAACAGCTGAAGTGTCAATAGAAGAGGAATTACCACCAATCGAGGAGACACCTGTAGAAGAAATCGTGATACCAGAGGAGCCACTCGATGCGGTACCAGAAACAGATGAAAATAATAATAGTGAGGCAGATGAAGATATGGAACAGTTATTAAATGAAGTAGAGCAGAATATTCAGGAGCATACATACATGGATGAAGCACCAGCGACAGTACAGGAAGATTCCAGTGATATCAATGTTGCAGTTTCAACAGATACAGCAGTGATTACAGCTGGCATGAATATCACAGGTGATGTGACAAGCAGTGGAAATATGGATCTTATTGGAAGCATTACCGGTAATATTGAAATTCTTGGAAAACTGAATGTTACAGGAAGCATTACAGGTAATTCAGCCGCAGCAGAAGTGTATGCTGAATCTGCACAAATTAATGGTGAAATCAACAGCAAGGGCAGTGTTAAGATTGGACAGAGCTCTGTTGTAATTGGAAACATCTTTGCTAAGAGTGCAGTAATCGCAGGCGCTGTAAAGGGTGATATCGACGTGCATGGTCCTGTTATTCTTGATACATCAGCAATTGTGATGGGCAACATCAAGTCTAAGTCAGTACAGATCAACAACGGTGCGGTAATCGAGGGTATGTGCTCACAGTGCTACGCTGATGTTAGTCCTACATCCTTCTTTAATGATGTTAAGAAAAATAGAAAATAAGATAATATTTCAGCAATAGATAGAAATCAGGAGCAGACATCGTATGAAAAGAATATTATTGAAACTGAGTGGCGAGGCACTTGCAGGAGATAAGAAGACAGGCTTTGATGAGCCGACAGTTATTGCGGTAGCAAAACAGGTAAAGGAAATTACAGATAGTGGTGTTCAGGTAGGCATCGTGATCGGTGGTGGTAACTTCTGGCGTGGAAGAACAAGTGAGACAATTGACCGTACAAAGGCAGATCAGATTGGAATGCTTGCTACCGTTATGAACTGCATCTATGTATCAGAAATTTTCCGATTTGTAGGAATGGGTACAGAAATTTTTACACCTTTCCAGTGTGCAGCATTTACAGAACTGTTCTCAAAGGACAAAGCAATTGCAGCACTTGAGGCGGGCAAGGTTGTGTTTTTTGCAGGTGGCATCGGACATCCTTATTTCTCTACTGATATGGGCACGGTGCTCAGGGCAGTGGAGATTGAAGCTGATATGATACTCTCAGCAAGAGCGGTTGACGGCGTATACGATTCAGATCCTAAGCTCAATAAGGATGCGAAAAAGTATGATACAATTCCCATTAAGGAAGTTGTTGACAAACAGCTTGGTGTCATGGATCTGGCTGCAGCAGTTCTGTGTATGGAAAATAAGATGCCAATGACGATTTTTGGTCTGAATGAAGAAAACAGCATCATAAATACTGCAAAAGGAAAATCAAGCGGCACTGTAATCACAGTGTAGGCTAGGATTTCTTAATTAATATTTTAATCATCCGGGAGGACACAAAAATGGACGCAAGAGTAAAACCATATGATGAAAAGATGCAGAAGGCATTTGATTTCCTTTTATCAGATTATCAGACAATACGTGCAGGACGTGCAAATCCTCATGTACTTGATAAGCTTAAGGTAGACTATTATGGAACACCGACACCGATTCAGCAGGTGGGCAATATCACTGTTCCAGAGGCAAGAATGATACAGATCGCGCCTTGGGAAAAGAGCCTGATCAAGGATATTGAAAAGGCAATCATGACATCTGACATCGGCATCACACCAAGCAATGATGGTACTGTTATTCGTCTTGTATTTCCTGAACTTACGGAGGAGCGCAGAAAGGACCTCGTAAAGGAAGTTAAAAAGAAGGGCGAGGATAGTAAGGTAGCCATCCGAAATATCAGACGTGAAGCAAATGATTCCTTTAAAAAGCTTGCCAAAACAGAGGTTTCAGAGGATGAAATTAAGGATCTGGAAGATTCTGTACAGAAACTGACAGATAAGTATATTAAGGATGTTGACAAAGCGATAGAAGAGAAATCTAAGGAAATTCTTACGGTATAATAATGAGGGGGCATGCATGACGGATGTAGTGCCCCCTTTTGAAATGGAAGGATGGATTGTATTGATGAATGTACCGAATCATGTAGCGATAATTCTGGATGGAAATGGGCGTTGGGCGAAAGCAAAGGGACTTCCGCGTACCGCAGGTCATATACAAGGGGCAAAGACAGTAGAGGCAATCTGTGAGGATGCTTATAATATGGGAATCAACTACCTTACGGTATATGCGTTTTCTACAGAAAACTGGAACAGGCCTGACAGTGAAGTGGCGACATTGATGAATCTGCTTAGAAATTATATGAAGAATAGTATTAAGCGTGCTCAGAAGAACAATATGTGTGTCAGGGTGCTCGGTGACAAAACACGTCTTGCAGAGGATTTGCAGGAAAGTATTGCGCAGCTTGAGGAGTCCACAAAGGATAATACAGGTCTTCATTTTCAGATTGCGATCAATTATGGTGGGCGAGATGAACTGCAAAGGGCTATTACGAAGCTTGCAGGCAAGGTGGCAGCTGGTGAGATGAAACCGGAGGAAATTTGCGATGATGTGATCGCGGCCGAGTTGGATACTGCAGGAATCCCTGATCCTGATCTGATGATCAGAACTTCCGGAGAGCAGAGAATATCCAATTTCCTGTTGTGGCAGCTGGCTTATTCAGAGTTGTATTTTACGCAGGTACCTTGGCCTGATTTTGATAAGAAGGAGCTTGAAAAGGCAGTGGAAGCATACCAGAACAGAGATCGAAGATATGGACTTGTAAAGGAGGAATAATGTATGGCTTCCAATATTTGGGGAAAAATTAGCAAAGAAAGGACAATCAGTGCAATCATCCTTGTGATTGTGGCATTGGCATCCATACTTCCTGGAGGAGTTATCCTTGCGGCAGTATTATATGTCATATCGATGATTGGCTTTCTGGAGCTGACAAAGGCATGCGGAGTTCGAAAAAAGGATGATGATGGCAGATACACAGGAATCAATGCACTTGAAATAATGGGACTTGTACTGATTACGTGTTATTATGTAGTGATGTATTTTACAAAGGATACATCATATATTGTCATGGTCATGCTGATGGCATTTATTGCAATCATGTTCGTGTATGTTTTTGGATTTCCGAAGTTTCGGTCAGATCAGGTGATGAGTACTTATTTTTCCTTTATCTATGCGCCGGTGATGCTGTCCTTTATTTTCCTGATCAGGGAGACTGATAATGGTATCTATCTGGTATGGATGGTATTTATCTGCTCCTGGATATCAGATACTTTTGCGTATCTGACAGGAATCATGCTCGGAAAGCATAAGCTTGCACCCAGATTAAGTCCCAAAAAATCCATAGAGGGTTCCATTGGTGGTATTGTGGGGGCGGCTTTAGTGGGAGCAGCTTTTGGTGCATATATGGATTATGCGCTTGCAATCGGAAATCTTACCATCGTCCTTGCGATTGTTGGTGGCGTTGGATCTGTCATTTCACAGGTTGGAGACCTGGCAGCTTCCGCAATCAAAAGAAATCATGACATTAAGGATTATGGAAAGCTGATACCGGGACATGGTGGAATCATGGATCGTTTTGACAGTGTAATTTTTACGGCACCAATTACTTATTTTTTACTCACATTACTGTTAGTATAGGACGTGTCATGAAATCATAAAATAGATACGAAAGGAAGTATTTTAGTGAAAAAGATAGCAATACTTGGTTCGACGGGGTCGATCGGTACACAGACATTGGAAATTGTCCGTGATAATCCTGATCTGCAGGTAACAGGTCTGGCTGCGGGTACGAATATTGACCTTTTTGAAAAACAGGTGCGGGAGTTCAGACCAAGACTGGTATCACTCCAGAGTGAGCAGGCATGTAAGGAACTAAAAGTACGATTGGCAGATTTGGATGTTGAGATTGTGCCTGGCATGGAGGGACTGTTGCGCATTGCAGAGATGGAAGAGGCACAGGTGCTTGTGACAGCCATTGTGGGCATGATTGGAATCAGACCAACAATAGCTGCAATCAAAAAACACAAGGATATTGCGCTTGCAAATAAGGAGACGCTTGTGACCGCAGGCCATATTATTATGCCACTTGCTGCGCAGATGGGGGTATCCATACTTCCTGTGGATAGCGAGCACAGTGCGATCTTTCAGTCTTTGCAGGGAGAGAACAGAGACAGAGTCAGCAAGCTTTTGATCACTGCTTCGGGTGGTCCGTTCCGTGGAAAAACCAGAAGTGAATTAGAACATGTAAAGTTGGAGGATGCATTAAAGCATCCGAACTGGTCTATGGGGCATAAGATTACGATTGATTCAGCGACACTTGTCAATAAGGGACTTGAAGTCATGGAGGCAAAGTGGCTGTTTGATGTGGATCTGGATCGCATACAGGTTGTGGTTCATCCACAAAGCATTATTCATTCCATGGTAGAGTATGTGGATGGAGGTATCATTGCACAGCTTGGTTCGCCTGATATGAAGCTTCCGATTCAGTATGCACTGTTCTATCCTGACAGACGTCCGATGGCAGGGAAACGGGTGGATTTCTATGAACTTGGCAATATTACTTTTGAGAGACCGGATATGGAGACTTTTACGGGATTGAAGCTTGCCATGAGAGCCGCTACTGAGGGTGGAAGTATGCCCACTGTATTTAATGCGGCAAATGAGAAGGCAGTAAGCCTGTTCCTGAACAGAAAGATTCGCTTTTTACAAATTCCGGAAATCATAGAGATGTGTATGGATGCACATCGTAAAATAGCAGATCCGGATGTGGAGGCAATTCTTAAGACAGAGAAGGAAACCTATGAGCTGATCGACACAAAGTATTGATGTAACTGTTCAACGGGTTCTAAAGGGAGGAAAAATAAGGAATGATTGTCACAATAGTAGTATTTGTCCTTATCTTTGGCGTGGTAGTTATCGCGCACGAATTGGGGCATTTTCTGATTGCAAAGCTAAATGGAATCAAGGTGGTACAGTTTTCAATCGGCATGGGGCCCGATCTGATCAAGTTTACAAAAGGAGACACGAAATACGTATTAAAGCTGTTGCCGATTGGCGGCGCCTGTATGTTTGAAGGTGAGGATGGCATATATACGACAGAACAGGATGGCAAAGACCAAAATGGCGACCAGCTGCCTGTTAAACCAGAAGGTGCTTTTAATGATGCAAATGTCTGGGCAAGAATCGCAACAGTGTTTGCAGGTCCTTTTTTTAACATTATTCTTGCATTTTTGCTGTCTCTGATCGTGGTTGGGTTTTCTGGCGAAATCATACCCCAAATTACTTCTTTGCAAGAGGGATATCCGGCGATAGAAGCAGGACTGCAAGAGGGCGATCTCATCACAAAAATGAATGGAGAGCGTATCTGCCTGCAGGGGGAAGTCACATTTGTATCGGCGTTCAGTGAGGGAGATCCGATTGAAATCGAGTATAAACGTGACGGGAAAAAATATACCACCACAGTGACGCCCAAGTTCAGTGAAGAGGATAACAGATACTATATTGGCTTTACGATTGGCGAGGTAGTGGAATGTAAGGGCTTTGACCTGATCAAATACAGTGCATATGAGGTACGGTATTGGTTCAAAATTACGATCAAGAGTCTTTTGATGCTGATACAGGGGCAGCTCTCGGCTAATGATCTGTCAGGTCCTGTCGGCATCGCATCGGCAATCGGCACGACGATCGAGCAGACAAAGCCATATGGTTTACCAACAGTGGTGCTAACCATGATTAATTTTGCGGTGCTGCTAAGCGTTAATCTCGGCGTGATGAATTTGCTTCCGCTTCCTGCGCTTGATGGAGGCAGACTGATCTTCCTGCTGGTTGAGGTCGTTCGAGGAAAACCGGTTCCTCCTGAAAAAGAAGGTTTTGTTCACTTTCTTGGCTTTGTGGCACTGATGATTTTGATGGTGTTTGTGCTCTATAATGATATTGCAAGAATATTTGCATAATACACGTAGAATATAACAGTTGCGTTGTAACTGTCCAGACGGGATGGAGGTAAGTATGTACAGAGATAATACAAAAGTGATTCATATAGGAAATAAGGTCATCGGTGGTGGAAACCCGATCATGATCCAATCCATGACAAATACAAAGACAGATGATGTGGGAGCAACAGTAGCACAGATCAAAAGGCTTGAAGGGGCAGGCTGTGATATTATCCGGTGCACCGTACCGAATCTTGAGGCAGCAAAGGCAATCGCACAGATCAAGAAGGAAATCTCAATTCCGCTGGTGGCAGATATTCATTTTGACTATAAAATGGCGATTGCAGCGATGGAAAATGGTGCTGACAAGATCCGCATCAATCCCGGCAACATTGGAAGTCGTGAAAAGGTAGCTGAGGTGGTGCGTGTCGCAAAGGAGAGAAATATCCCCATCAGAGTCGGTGTAAACAGTGGATCTCTTGAAAAAGAGCTTGTGGAAAAATATCATGGCGTCACGGCAGAGGGAATCGTTGAGAGCGCGCTTGACAAGGTGCATATCATAGAGGATCTGGGTTATGACAACATGGTCATCAGCATTAAGTCGTCCGATGTTATGATGTGCGTGAAGGCGCATGAGCTTCTTGCAGACAAAACAATCTATCCTCTTCATGTCGGCATCACAGAGTCAGGAACCGTCACAAGCGGTAATATCAAATCGGCAGTGGGACTTGGAATTATCCTGAATCAGGGTATCGGTGATACGATCAGAGTGTCACTGACAGGTGATCCTGTGGAGGAAATCAAGTCTGCAAAGCTGATCTTGCGCACGCTTGGACTTCGAAAAGGCGGTATTGAGGTCGTATCCTGCCCAACCTGTGGCAGAACCAATATTGATCTGATCGGGCTTGCAAATCAGGTGGAAACGATGGTTCAGGGCTACGACCTTAACATTAAAGTAGCAGTCATGGGATGTGCAGTGAACGGACCGGGAGAGGCAAAGGAAGCTGATATCGGTATTGCAGGAGGTATTGGTGAAGGCCTTCTGATCAAAAAAGGTGAGATTGTGCGAAAAGTACCTGAAAATGAGCTTTTGAGTACGCTTAAGCAGGAACTGGACAACTGGAAGTAGGGGGATTTATGGAAAAGAAGTTTTTTGAGGCGTTTCCAAATCTTAAGCTTACCGGTGTGCAGAAAGATCTTTTTGAACAGGTGGTAGTGGAAAGAATCACTGCCACCAAGCGAAAAGATCTGCTGCGTGTCTATATCAGAAGTGAGCGTCTGATTGAAAAAGAGATTATATATGGTGTGGAGAATGAGATTAAAAAGCAGTTTTTCCCAAAAGAACATATGACGATAAAGCTTTATGAGCGCTTTGTGCTGTCAGAGCAGTATACGCCGGAAAAACTGATGAATCTGTATCGGGACAGTATTCTTTTAGAGCTGAAAGCGTGTGAGCATATGCTGTACACGATGTTTCGTCAGGCAGATCTGCGTTTTCCGGATGAAAATACAATGGAGCTTGTTCTTGAGGACAGTGTGATCGCGAAGTCCAAAGAGGATGAGCTTATTGGCATTTTAGATAAGGTATTGAATGAACGGTGCGGATTCAGAGTCAGATTTGAGACTGCCTACAAGGAGGCGAAGGCAGGAAAATACAAGGAAGATGATGCACTCCGCATCAGAAAGATCGTGGAGGACATCAGCAATCGCTTTGAAGAGAACACTGGCAGTGAGCGTGCTTCTGTGCCTACACCGGAAAAGGCAGAGTCGGCACCTAAGGAGGCAAAAACACAAGAGGCTGCTAAGACATCCGAGCCAAAGAAGGAAGCTGCCACCGAAAAGAAATCCTTTGGTAAATTTGAGAAGGGCGGTGACAGAGGATTTCAGAGAAGGCCACTCAAGCGTTCTGAGAATCCGAATGTTATATTCGGGCGTGATTTTGAGGATGAGAGCATCAACATTGAAGAAATCTGGGGCGAGATGGGTGAAGTTACGATTCGGGGAAAGGTGCGTGCACTTGATACCCGCGAGATCAGAAATGAAAGGACAATCGTAAGCTTTGAGATCACGGATTTTACAGATACGATTAAAGTAAAAATGTTTGTGCACAATGAGCAGCTTTCAGAGCTTTTAGGGGACCTTAAGCCGGGAGCATTCGTTAAGCTGAAGGGCGTTACGGTAAATGATACCTTTGACAGAGAGCTGACGATTGGATCTGTGGTCGGTGTGATGAAAATTCCCGATTTTACAACGGCTCGCATGGATAACAGTGCAAGAAAGCGTGTGGAGCTTCATTGCCATACCAAGATGAGCGATATGGATGGTGTTTCTGATGTCAAGGATATTATCAAGCGTGCAAAAAAGTGGGGACATAAGGCAATCGCCGTTACAGATCATGGCTGTGTGCAGGCTTTCCCGGATGCAAATCATGCCATAGACCATGATGATGATTTTAAGATTATTTATGGTGTTGAGGGATATCTGGTCGATGACCTGAAGGAAATCGTGACAAATGGTAAAGGGCAGACACTGGATGAGACATATGTGGTATTTGATATCGAGACAACGGGATTTTCGCCAGTCACGAACAGAATCATTGAGATTGGAGCTGTGAAGGTGGAAAATGGACAGATTGTGGACCGTTTTTCAACGTTTGTCAATCCGGAGGTGCCAATCCCATTTGAAATCGAAAAGCTGACAAGTATTAATGATAGTATGGTGATTGATGCAGAAACGATTGAAGTTGTTCTGCCTAAGTTTCTGGATTTTATAGGTGATGCCATTCTTGTGGCGCATAATGCGAACTTTGATGTAAGCTTTATCAAAGAGAACGCAAAACGTCAGGGAATTCCTGTCGATTTTACATATGTGGACACGGTGGGAATTGCCAGGACACTGCTCACGGGGCAGGCAAAATATACGCTGGATGCGGTTGCCAAAACGCTTGGTATCTCACTTGAAAATCATCACAGAGCAGTTGATGATGCAGAGTGTACGGCTGAAATCTTTGTAAAGTTCATAGAGATGCTCAAGAAGGATCAGATCAATACGCTTGCGGAGTTAAATGATTTGGGAAAATCAAGTGTCGATGCAGTGAGAAAGCTTCACTCATACCATATCATTATTTTGGCAAAAAATCAGACAGGCCGTATCAATCTGTACCGTCTCGTGTCGGAGTCACACCTGAAATATTTCTACAAGAGACCGCTGATACCCAAAAGTCTGATTGAAAAATACAGGGAAGGACTGATCATCGGAAGTGCCTGTGAGGCGGGCGAGCTTTTCAGGGCAATTCTTGATGGACAAAGTGATGAACAGATCGCACGCATTGTGCGTTTTTACGATTATCTGGAGATACAGCCGATTGGAAACAATAAATTTATGATTGCGTCAGAAAAGCACAGGGACATTAATTCGGAGGAAGATTTGATTGCTCTGAATAAAAAAGTGGTCAAACTGGGCGAGCAGTTTCACAAGCCTGTGGTAGCAACTTGTGATGTGCATTTTTTAGACCCTGAGGATGAAGTTTACAGGCGTATTATCATGACAGGCAAGGGATTTAAGGATGCTGACGATCAGGCTCCGCTGTTTTTGCGCACGACGGAGGAGATGCTTGACGAGTTTTCTTATTATCTGGGCAGTGAAAAGGCTGAGGAAATTGTAATCACGAATACCAATATGATTGCAGACATGTGCGATAAGATTGCACCGGTGCGTCCTGACAAGTGTCCGCCAGTCATTGAGAACAGTGATCAGCAGCTAAGGGATATCTGCTACAGAAAAGCGCATGAGATGTATGGTGATGAGCTTCCACCGATTGTTGAGGCAAGACTTGAACGGGAACTGAATTCGATCATAAGCAATGGCTTTGCCGTGATGTATATCATTGCACAAAAGCTGGTGTGGAAATCGGTGGAGGACGGGTATCTGGTAGGTTCCCGAGGCTCTGTTGGTTCTTCCTTTGTGGCAACGATGGCAGGAATCACGGAGGTCAATCCGCTTAGTCCGCACTATTACTGCAAGAACCGGCATTATAGTGATTTTGAGTCGGAGGATGTCAAAAAATTTGCCGGTATGGCAGGCTGCGATATGCCTGATAAATATTGCCCAATCTGTGGCGAGAAGCTGATTAAAGACGGGTTTGATATCCCGTTTGAGACGTTCCTTGGATTTAAAGGAAATAAGGAGCCTGATATCGACCTTAATTTCTCCGGAGAGTATCAGAGTAAGGCACATAAATATACAGAGGTTATCTTTGGTTATGGACAGACCTTTCGCGCCGGCACGATTGGTACGCTGGCGGACAAGACGGCGTTTGGATATGTGAAAAATTATTACGAAGAGCGCGGAAAGCATAAGCGAACCAGTGAGATCAACCGCATCGTAGAAGGGTGTGTGGGTGTGCGACGTACGACTGGACAGCATCCGGGCGGTATTGTCGTATTGCCTGTGGGGGAAGAGATTAATTCGTTTACCCCGGTGCAGCATCCGGCGAATGATATGACGACTGATACGATCACAACACACTTTGATTATCATTCCATAGACCACAACCTGTTAAAGCTTGATATTCTCGGACACGATGATCCGACCATGATCCGTATGCTGCAGGATTTGACTGGTATCGATCCGACAACGATTCCACTTGATGATAAGGATGTCATGTCGCTTTTCCAGAATACGTCAGCGCTTGGCATCACGCCTGAGGATATTGGTGGCTGCAAACTTGGATGTCTGGGCATACCGGAGTTTGGTACGGATTTTGCGATGCAGATGGTTATTGATGCACAGCCGAAGTATTTTTCCGATCTGGTAAGAATATCAGGACTGTCACATGGCACGGACGTATGGCTGGGCAATGCACAGACCTTGATTCAGGAAGGAAAGGCGACGATTTCCACTGCAATCTGTACACGAGATGATATTATGACCTATCTGATCGGTATGGGGCTTGACTCAGAGGAGTCCTTCAAGATCATGGAGGCCGTCCGAAAGGGAACGGTAGCAAAGGGAAAATGTGCGAACTGGCCGGAATGGGAACAGGATATGCTGGATCATGGTGTGCCTGACTGGTATATCTGGTCATGTAAAAAGATTCAGTATATGTTCCCCAAGGCGCATGCGGCAGCATATGTTATGATGGGATGGCGTATCGCCTACTGCAAGGTCAACTATCCGCTGGCATATTATTGTGCATATTTTAGTATCAGGGCATCTGCGTTCTCATACGAAATCATGTGCCAGGGGCGGGAGCATCTGGAACGGATCATGGCAGACTACAGGAAACGCAGTGACAGCCTTTCCAACAAAGAGCAGGATGCGTTGAAGGATATGCGTATTGTGCAGGAGATGTATGCCCGTGGTTTTGAATTTGAGCCAATCGATATTTTCAGGGCACATTCAAGGAATTTCCAGATTATTGATGGCAAGGTCATGCCGTCGCTGAGCAGTATCGACGGACTTGGTGAAAAGGCAGCAGACGCCATTATGGAAGCGGCAAAGGATGGGCCGTTCCTGTCGAAGGACGATTTCAGAAGTCGTACAAAGGTGTCAAAGACGGTTATTGACCTAATGGCAGACTTAGGACTTCTTGGTGATATTCCGGAGTCGAACCAGATTAGTCTGTTTGATCTGGTAGGATAAGTTAAATTTTGTAAAAAGTGGTGAAAATTTTCACCACTTTTTTTATGCTCAAAAGCTTGTTATTTTACTGGTTTTCATGTAAAATAGTTCTTGAAGTGGTGAAAAGTGGTGCAAAGTGGTACAGAGTGGTGGTGATTGGCATGTTCATGGGTGAATACAATCATACGATAGACACGAAAGGCAGGCTGATTATTCCCTCGAAATTCCGCGAAGTCTTAGGAGATGATTTTGTGGTCACAAAAGGGCTTGATGGCTGTCTGTTTGTGTATGACAACACAGAATGGTCCGCTTTTGAAGAAAAGCTTAAGGCACTGCCACTGATGAATAAAGAATCTCGTAAGTTTGTACGTTTTTTCCTTGCAGGCGCAGCGAATGTGGAAGTAGACAAGCAGGGAAGAATATTGATTCCATCTGTACTTAGGGAATTTGCAGCTTTAGATAAGGAGGTCGTCCTCATAGGAGTGGGAGGACGAATCGAAATCTGGAGCAAAGACAGATGGGAAGAGGCTTCAGAGTATGATGATATGGATGATATTGCAGAGCACATGTCAGAGCTTGGACTTATGATTTAGTTAATAAAATAATCGTGTAAAAGTAGGGATGAAAATGGAGTTCAAACATACATCAGTATTGTTAAATGAAACAATCGAATCATTGAATATCAAGCCGGATGGCGTGTACCTGGACGGTACGCTTGGCGGCGGGGGACATGCCTATGAAGTATGTAAAAGGCTCAGCGAAAAAGGTCATTTTTATGGGATTGACCAGGATGCGGCGGCAATTGAGGCGGCAGGAAAACGACTGGAAGGATTTGGTGACAAGGTCACTATTATTCGAAACAATTACTGTAATGCGAAAGAGGCACTCAGGGAAAAAGGTGTGGAGCATGTAGACGGAATCGTTCTTGATCTGGGCGTGTCTTCCTACCAGCTTGATACAGTGGACAGAGGTTTTACCTATAAGTATGATACACCTCTGGATATGCGTATGGATCAGAGACAAAAACTGACTGCCAGAGATATCGTAAATGATTATGATGAGCAGGCTTTGTACCGGATCATCAGAGATTACGGGGAAGATCAGTTTGCAAAGAACATTGCCAAGCATATTGTACAGGCAAGGGCAGAGAAGCCGATTGAGACGACGTTTGAGCTGAATGACATTATAAAGGCGGCAATTCCTGCCAAGATGCGTGCAACAGGCGGGCATCCCTCCAAGAGGACGTTTCAGGCAATTCGCATTGAGTGCAACCATGAACTGGATGTGCTTAGAAATTCTCTGGAGGATATGATAAATATGCTTA
>JAFOYD010000144.1 GCA_017391545.1 Lachnospiraceae bacterium | reverse complement strand
GCTCTATCTATCCTATGCAAAGGTAGATAATGAGGGAAAAAGCATACGGCCGGCATATCTCATCAGTACCGTGAAAGGATTGTTTCCGGATATTGTGGTCACACAACCGCAGCTTCGGCCTGTGGAGGAGCAGATTGAGTCGCCATCAGATGCGCTTTCCTATCTGGTAGAGCTTCTTAGACGTTATGCTGCGGGGGATATCGGTGAGGACAAGAAGCTCTTCATCACACTTTATGACAGTTATGTCAGAAATGAGACATATGCACCAATACTGGAACAGATGAAAAAGGCGGCATTTTCCTACTTATTGGGTGCAGAAAGCAATAAGCTTCCAAGGGAGCTTGCGAAGCTTTTGTACGGACAAATCCTCAAAAACAGTGTCAGCCGCCTTGAAAAGTTTGCGTCCTGCGCGTATGCACATTTCCTGAAATATGGTCTGAATCTTGAGGAACGTGATAAATACAGCTTTGAGAGTGTTGACATGGGAAATATCTTTCATGCCGTGCTGGAAAAGTTTTCAGACAGACTCCCGGAGGAAGGCTACACGTGGTTCGATTTTCCAAAGGAGGTTGGGGAGCGACTTGTGGGCGAATGCCTGGAGGACTATGCAGTGACTTACGGTGAGACAGTACTTTACAGCAGCAAGCGAAATGAATACATGATCACCAGAATGAACAGGATTTTGGACCGAACGGTGCAGACATTGCAGTATCAGCTTCAGAAGGGCGCATTTGCACCGGAGAATTTTGAATTGTCCTTTCAGATGACTTCGGATCTGGAGGCAGTGAACATCGCACTCTCAGAGGAGGAAAAGCTGCAGCTCATCGGGCGGATCGACCGCGTGGATACCTGTCAAAAGGACGATAAGCTGTATGTGAAAATTATCGACTACAAGTCTGGAAACCGAAAGTTCGATCTGGCGGCATTGTATTATGGACTTCAGCTACAGCTTGTCGTATATATGAATGCAGCTGTTGAGATGGAAAAAAAGAAAAATCCTGACACACGTGTCATTCCGGCAGCAATGCTTTATTATCATGTGAGCGATCCGATGACGGAGACAGACAAGGGAGAGCCAGATATTGCTGAAATCGAAGCTGCCATATTGGATGAACTGAAAATGACGGGAATGGTCAGCGATGACGAGGAAGTCATCCGACTGCTGGACAAAGATTTTGAGACGAAATCTGCTGTCCTTCCTGTGGCCCGGAAAAAAGATGGCAGCTTTACGCAGGCATCCTCTGTGCTTTCCGATGAGGATTTTAAGACGGTATCAGAATATGTGAGCCACAAAATAAAAGAGATTGGAACATCAATACTTGACGGCAACATCGGTCTAAACCCATATGAACAGAAAGATGCAGATGCATGTACGTATTGCGTGTACAAAAGTGCCTGTGGATTTGACAGAAAGCTTGGAGCGAGGCTTGTCAGGCATCTTGATGAACTGGGACAGGAGGATGCCATGGAGCGCATTCGTCAAAGCCTTGAAAACAATCAAAATAAGGATGGAGGTGATCTGTAATGGCGATGAATTTTACACCGGATCAGCAGCGTGTCATTGATACGAGAAACAGTAATATTCTGGTATCTGCGGCAGCGGGAAGCGGAAAGACCGCAGTGCTTGTTGAGCGCATCATCCAGATGATCACAGATGACAGTCATCCGGTCGATATCGACAGGCTTCTGATTGTGACGTTCACCTCTGCTGCTGCTGCTCAGATGCGGGAGAGAATCAGTAAAGCAGTCTCTAAAAAGCTGGAGGAAAATCCGGAGAACGAGCATCTGCAAAAGCAGGCCTCACTGATTCACAACGCCCTGATCACCACGATCGATTCCTTCTGCCTCTTTGTCATCAGAAATAATTTCAATGAAATCGGTCTTGATCCCGGATTTCGGGTGGCAGATGAAAGTGAAGTGAAGATGCTTGAGGCAGATGTGATGGACAAGCTTTTGGAGGAAGCACATACAGAGCCGACGGAGCGGTTCCTACGGTTTGTAGAGTGCTACAGTACTGGTGCAAGTGAGAAAAAGATTGAAGAAGCAATCCTGCGTCTCTACCATTTTTCCATGAGCTATCCATTTCCGGAGGAGTGGCTGAATGAACGACTGGAAGATTACCGCCTGAAGGATGTCAGTGAGCTTTCCCATAAGCGCTGGTTTCAGGGAGCACTTGCCTATGTCAATACGATTTTGCAGGAATGTCTGGACAGACTTCATCAGGCACTTGGGATTGCGGGAAGTGTGGGAGGACCAATCCAGTATGCAGATAATCTGGCATCCGACATTGAGCTGATGGAAAAGCTCAAATCAGCAAGCGACTACAATGAACTGTATGGTTTGTTTACGTACTCTTCATTCACCAGACTTTCGACGAAAAAGGCAGAGGGTGTTGATCCAGTCTTGAAAGACATGGTAAAGGCGATACGTGATGAGGTCAAGAAAAGTATTGCTGATCTCAAAAAGTTTCTGTTCCAGATATCGGCTGAAGATACATTAAACGATATGGCAGTTTGTCAGGAGGTCGTCAGTGAGCTTGTGTCGCTGACGCTCTCCTTTAAGGAAAAGCTCGACCAGTCGAAACGCGACAAAAATATTATCGATTTCTCGGATATGGAGCATTTTGCTCTTCAGATTCTTCTGCGCAAGGATGAGAATGGAAATATCATTCCACAGAATACAGCGCTTGAACTGCAGGATTATTTTGTGGAAATCATGATTGATGAGTATCAGGATTCCAATGAAGTTCAGGAACTCTTATTAAAGTGCATATCCGGTGAGGATAAAGGACATTTCAACCGTTTCATGGTAGGGGATGTCAAGCAGAGTATCTACAAATTTCGCCTGGCAAGACCTGAAATCTTTATGGAGAAATATGACACATATGTCATAAATTCTTCGGATAGTAAAAAGACAAGAATCGATCTGAGTGTCAATTTCAGAAGCCGCAGGGAGGTGACGGATGCGACCAACTTTATCTGCAGCCAGATTATGACTGCCAAGGTTGGAAATGTGGAATATGATGACAAAGCGGCGCTCTATGTGGGGGCTTCTTACCCTGAAGCAGGCGAGCGATATGACAGGGATATCTACTGCACAGAGCTTATGATTGCAACGCCGGATTCCCTGATTGATGAAAATACTTCTGACAGTGATGTCATAAATGGAGTGCCGGATGCTTCATCCAAGTATTCCGAAAAGGAGATTGAAGCAGTCATGGTCGCAGACCGCATCAGACAGCTTGTGGGCAGTTTTCCTGTCACGGATGCTGCCACAGGTGAGATGCGGCCTGCAAAATATTCTGACATTGTGCTCCTTTTCAGAGCGACTTCGGGATGGGATGAGGACTTTAGGAGAATTCTGTCAGAGCGCGGCATACCGGTGCATGTCACGAGCAAGACAGGTTATTTTGAGACGATAGAGATTCAGGGCATTGTAAACCTTTTGCGGGTATTGGACAATCCTTTGCAGGACATTCCGCTTTTTGGGGTGCTGAAACTTGCGTACTTCGATTTTTCAGAGGAGGATATCACACGCATCCGATGCTTTGCAAAGGAATATCTGGACAGGAAGGCACAGCTTGAGAACAGAACGGCGAAGAAACTCTTTTTGTATGAGCAGATCAAACTGTATTATGACAGTGTGCATTTGTGCAGCGAGGAAGATGCAGATGAAGTATTACAAGACATGATACAGGAGAAACAGATACGGGAGAAGGTTAGCCGCAGAAAACTGGAACGGTTTTTTGCGACGATTGCGCAGTATCGTGAGAAGATTGCATACACACCAATCAAAGAGCTGTTACAGCAGCTGATCGCCACGACCGGATATGAGGCTTATGTCGGCTCCATGCCGGGGGGGGATCAGCGAAGAGCGAACATCGCGATTTTGCTTGAAAAGGCGGGAGCATTTCAGAATACAAGCTTTTATGGCCTTTTTCACTTTATCCGTTATCTTGAGACGATGCAGGAGCAGGAGGTGGATTTTGGTGAGGCGAATATTCTCGATGAAAATGCAGACGTCGTTCGGATTATGACAATTCACAAGAGCAAAGGACTGGAATTTCCAATCTGTTTCGTATGTGGGTTGTCAAAACAGTTCAATCAGATGGATATGCGACAGGGCATCATCATGGATGTGGAGCTTGGCGTGGGCGTGGACTTTATCGAGCCAACACTGCGCTATAGGCGAAAGACCATGCGCAAAAATGTGGTAGCACAGCGCATGAAGGAGGATACGCGCGGCGAAGATCTGCGAGTACTCTATGTGGCACTCACGAGAGCTAAGGAGAAGCTGATTCTCACAGGCTTTGTCAATGACATTGACAAAAAAATAAGCAATAATATCGCGCTCACCATGGAGTCTTCCGGGAAATTGCCATATTCTGTGATCATGAATGCAGCTTCCTATATGGATCTGCTCTTTGCATCATTGATACGACACGACTGCATGAAGGAAATACTGGAAGAGAGAGGCTTTGAATACATTGTGCACAGCCTTCCCTATCGGGAGATTCCGATTCGCTTTGAGCTGTACAAGGAGGCAGACAGCCTTTCACAAAAGCTTGCGAAACAACTGCAGGAGCAGGGAAAGGCACTTTCATTGGAAGACGAGCTTGGCAGGTCATCCTTGCTTGCAGATGAAACTCTGGCAAAAAAGCTTCAGGAGAGACTTCACTTTGTCTATCCGAATTCAAATCTTGCAGGACTTACGGTCAAGACTACGGTATCAGAGCTAAAGAAGGCTTCTTATGAGGAAGCGGTCGAGGAGTCGGCCGAACTTGTCGTATTGCCGAAAGAGAGCTATGTTCCGAAGTTTATTCTGGAAGAAGAAAATATGACAGAAGTGTCAGATTCTGAAAATGCCGGTAGAGCGACAATGCCAGGCACACAGTACGGAACGGTAGTCCACAAGATGATGGAACTGCTGTCATTTTCTGCAAAGTATCGCGTGGATAACATGGATGATGAGAGAAGTGCAAAGCGAATCTATGCGATGATCAAAGGCGAGCAGGAACAGTGGGTGTCAGAGGGAAGAATGACAAAGGACGAACTTTCATGCGTGGGAACCAATAAGCTGATGGGATTTTTCAGGTCTTCGCTTTCTCAAAGAATGACAGCGGCGGCAGAACGAAATGAGCTTTTTAAAGAGCAGCCCTTTGTACTTGGAATCTCCGCAGATCAGCTGAATCCGGATTATCCTTCAACAGAGACAGTACTGATTCAGGGTGTGATTGACGTATTTTTCTATGAGGATGGAGAGATCGTGCTTGCCGACTACAAGACTGACCGGGTAAGCTGTGCACAGGAGCTTGCTGACCGGTACAGGACACAGCTTGACTATTATCAGATGGCGTTGGAGCAGATTACCGGCAAAAAGGTGAAGGAACGGTATCTCTATTCATTTTATTTACAGGAGGAAATCGATGTATAATTATGTTTTATTTGACTTGGATGGAACACTGACAGATCCGAAAATCGGAATCACGACCTGTGTACAGTATGCACTGAAGGCTTTTGGGATTGATGAGCCTGACCTTGATAAACTGGAGCCGTTTATCGGACCTCCATTAAAAGAAAGCTTTATGGAATTTTATGGATTTGACGAAGAAAAGGCATTGAAGGCAGTGGACAAGTATCGAGAGCGCTTTGTAGTAACCGGAATCTTTGAAAATGAAATATATCCGGGAATCGCGGATCTGCTAAAGCGTTTAAAGGATGCAGGCTGTAAGCTGTCGATTGCTTCCAGCAAGCCGACTGAGCTTGTAGAGCGTATCCTGGTACATTTTGACATCAGACGATATTTTGACTATGTGGTAGGCAGTGAGATGGATGGCAGACGAACCAAAAAAGAGGAGGTTGTCGAGGAGGCTCTCAATCAGATGGTTCCCAAAGGTGTAGATTTTAAGGAGGTAGCCATGGTCGGTGACAGAAAGTTTGACATCGAGGGTGCCAGAGCTTTTGGGCTGACGGGAATTGGCGTTTCCTTTGGATATGCACAGGAAGGAGAACTGGAACAGGCAGGTGCAGACTATGTCGTTGATACGGTCGAGGAGCTTGGCAGACTTCTTCTTGGGGAGGGCATATGAGTTCTTATAAGATAACGCCAAAGCGCACTACGCTGTGGCAGAAGACGTGGTACATTTTAAAGCCGTTCGTGATCTATATGGTTGTCAAGACCTTTGCAATGCTGACGCTTGCGATGGTGATTCCAATGCTTCCGGTAAAAGGCATTGACTTGTGGGTGGAGGAACATTCCTATCAGCTTAGTGCGGTCGTGAATGCTGCTGCAAGTCTTGTGGGCGCAGGCTTTTTGCTGGAGGATTTTCTAAAAGAGGTCGCAGTTACGGGTGAAATCGATATTGATGCAAGGATCTGGAAACGGCTCTGCCAATGGATTAGAAATGGTTTTCACAGATGCAGTCAGCAAATGGCATTAGGTCTTGCCACATGTGCAGCAGGCGGTGCCATATTTGCACTTGCGTTCAACTACCTGATCGCCTTTGTATCAGACATGTTAGCAGTAGAATCACAGAAATATGAGAGCGTTGAAGCAATCCAGTATTCGGTTCCGTTATGGCTTGGTTTGATTTTATATGGATTGATTTCTCCGGCCGTGGAGGAGATGGTTTTCAGAGGTGTTCTGTATAATCGCATGAAGCGCTTTTACAGTGTTCCACGCAGTGTCATACTGACTGCATTGTTGTTTGGCATTTTTCATGCCAATCTGCCACAGTTCGTGTATGGCACATGCATGGGAATCCTGATGGCACTAGCCTATGAAAAGGTCAAGTGCTTTGGAGCACCGGTTGTTTTCCATATGGTGGCAAACATATCGGTATTTTTACTTTCCTATATCTGATTATCTTGCCATTGCTTCGATGATTTCAGCAATATACATGGTATGCAGGTCTCCGTCTGCATACCATTTTTTGATGTCCGGGGACAGAAAAGAATCCTCAGTCAGTTTGGTGGCAGACAATTTCTGGCAGAGCAGGACAAATTCTCCCTCGTCGATAAATGGTATGGAATGTTTGTAATTCCATGTAAGACCAGCCTCTGCAATCTTGTCGACATCGCGTCCGGAGTGAGAACCACAGTAGTTCAGGGCTTCCTTGTGATTTTTTCCCAAAAAGGAAATGGAGAAGAAATCACCGTTATCGATAAATTCCTTTGTGTATCTTGAGTCACGTACAAAGATAAAGGCAACGTTTTTGCCCCAGAGGACACCGACACCGCCCCAGCTTACAGTCATGGTATTTGCTTTCTGCTTAGAACCGGCAGACACAAGAGCCCAGTCTTTTCCGATTGCCTCAAAGGGATTGAATTCCAGTGTGTCAACTGGAATGGGCTGAAAAACATGCATAACAAAATCTCCTTTCAAACCTTTTTATTTCAGTATACTATTGTTCCTAAAAAAAGTCACGTGTAACCTGTTTCAATCTGTTATTGTGCACAAAATAGACGCTTTATGAAAAAAATGATAAAAAAGGGTTTACAAATCAAAAAAAATTTTTTATAATGTGTAAAATGCAATATAGTAAATGGAAGCAACCAAAGGCGGTTCAATATAACGTTTTTTGGCTGCTTTTTTTTATGCTTTTGTCAGATAAAAACATCATGAACACAAAAAATTACAGATTATCTGACAATTTCCAGCATTCGGCAGGTTTACAACTCGACAAAATCGTTGTATAATCGGCAAAAAATAGGCAGTATACACAAATGTTAAACTAATTTATGGATGAAGATAAGGAGAAAATGAGATGTTTGATGCAAAAATGAATGTCCCTGATGCACCACTTCACAGAGCAGAATTTGAACATGACAACTGCGGTATCGGTGCTGTTGTCAACATCAAGGGCACCAAGACCCGAGAGACTGTGGAGAATGCCCTGAAAATTGTAGAGAACCTAGAGCACAGAGCAGGTAAGGACGCTGAAGGAAAGACAGGCGACGGTGTAGGTATTCTGGTTCAAATCTGTCACAGCTTTTTTGTCAAGGTTACAAAGCCCCTTGGCATCGAGCTTGGCGATGAGAGAGAGTACGGTGTCGGTATGTTTTTCTTCCCACAGGATGAGCTCAAGAGAAATCAGGCAAAGAAGATGTTTGAGATTATCGTTGAGAAGGAAGGACTTGAATTCCTGGGCTGGAGAGAAGTACCGTGTGTGCCCACTGTTCTCGGACATAAGGCTGTAGAATGTATGCCGTACATCATGCAGGCATTTGTAAAAAAACCTGCAAATGTTGAAAAAGGGCTTGCTTTTGACAGAAGGCTCTATATTGCAAGACGTGTGTTTGAACAGAGTTCTGATAACACCTATGTTGTTTCATTGAGCAGCAGGACAATTGTATATAAGGGTATGTTCCTTGTAAAACAGCTTAGAACCTTTTTCAAGGATTTGCAAAGCAACGACTATTTGTCAGCGATTGCCATTGTACATTCCCGTTTCTCTACGAATACGAACCCAAGCTGGGAGAGAGCACATCCGAACCGCTTTATCGTACATAACGGTGAGATCAACACGATCCGCGGTAATGTGGATAAGATGATCGCGCGTGAGGAGAACATGGAATCAGAGTTTTTGAGCCATGAGTTCCACAAGGTGCTTCCGGTTGTCAATGCGCAGGGTTCTGACTCAGCTATGCTTGATAATACACTGGAATTTCTCGTTATGAGTGGAATGGAGCTTCCACTGGCAGTGATGATTACCATTCCGGAGCCATGGGCGAACAACAAGACAATGTCTCAGTCGAAGAAGGACTTTTACCAGTATTATGCAACGATGATGGAGCCGTGGGATGGCCCTGCATCAATCCTGTTTTCAGACGGTGATATCATGGGCGCTGTACTTGACAGAAATGGACTTAGACCGTCCCGTTATTACATTACATCAGATGATCAGCTGATTCTCTCATCAGAGGTTGGTGTCCTTCCGGTCGATCAAACTAAAATTGTAAAAAAAGACAGACTTCGGCCCGGCAAGATGCTGCTGGTCGATACGGTAAAGGGTGAGGTCATTGATGATGATACCTTGAAAGAAAAATATGCCAAGAGACGTCCTTATGGTGAATGGATTGACTCGAATCTGGTTTCTTTAAAGGATCTGAAGATACCAAACGTGAGAGTGCCTGAGTATACTTATGAGGAAAGACAGCGTATGCAGAAAGCATTTGGTTATACCTACGATGAGCTCAAGACGAGTATTCTTCCAATGGCAAAAAATGGAAGTGAAAGCATCGGAGCCATGGGCGTGGACACACCGATTCCGGTATTGTCAAAGACGCATCATCAGCTTTCTCATTATTTTAAGCAGCAGTTTGCACAGGTGACGAACCCTCCAATTGATGCGATCCGTGAGGAGGTCGTTACATCAACGACTGTATATATTGGTAAGGACGGAAACCTGTTACAGGATACGGAGAAGAACTGTAATGTATTGAAGGTCAATAATCCAATCCTCACGACGACAGACCTTTTAAAGATCAAGAACATGAAGCGTGAGGGCTTTAAGGTAGAAGTCATTCCAATCATTTATTATAAGAATACCAGCCTGGAACGTGCCATTGACCGTCTGTATGTAGAGGTTGACCGTGCATACCGTGAGGGTGTCAACATCATCATTCTTTCCGACCGTGGCGTGGATGAGAACCATGTAGCGATTCCTTCTCTGTTGGCGGTATCTGCAATGCAGAAGCACTTGGTAAGAACCAAGAAAAGAACGAGTGTGGCACTGATCATTGAGTCTGCCGAGCCAAGAGAGGTACATGACTTTGCGACACTAATCGGCTATGGTGCCTGCGCGGTCAATCCATATCTTGCACAGGAGTCCATCAAGGAACTGATCGATAACGGAATGCTTGATAAGGATTATCATGCGGCAGTTGACGACTATAATGACGCCATTCTCCATGGTATCGTAAAGATTGCATCCAAGATGGGTATTTCGACTATTCAGTCTTACCAGGGCTCACAGATTTTTGAGGCAATCGGTATTGATCAGGATGTGGTCAATAAATATTTCACCAATACTGTCTGCAGAGTGGGCGGTATTACTCTGCAGGATATTGCGAAGGAATTTGATGACCTTCATTCACGCGCGTTCGATCCACTCGGACTTGCTACAGACCTGACACTTGACAGCCCCGGACAGCACAAGGCAAGAAGCGGCGCAGAGGAGCATTTATACAATCCTGCGACAATTCATCTGCTTCAGCAGTCAACCCAGAGGGGTGATTATGAGATGTTCAAGCAGTATTCAGATCTGATTACTGCAGAGGACAGCGTAAAAAATATCCGAGGACTGTTAGACTTTAACTATCCCAAGAAGGGAATTTCGATTGACGAAGTAGAGAGCGTAGACAGCATTGTCACCAGATTTAAGACAGGTGCCATGTCGTATGGTTCGATTTCAAAGGAAGCACACGAGACACTTGCAATCGCCATGAACATGATTCATGGTAAATCAAACTCTGGTGAGGGTGGTGAGGACTTAGACCGTCTGGTTGTAGGTCCTGACGGACTGAACCGGTGCTCTGCAATCAAGCAGGTGGCAAGTGGACGTTTCGGTGTTACCAGCCAGTATCTGGTAAGTGCAGAGGAGATTCAGATCAAGATGGCACAGGGCGCTAAGCCTGGTGAAGGTGGACATCTGCCTGCAGGTAAGGTCTATCCATGGGTAGCTAAGACGAGACATTCAACACCTGGTGTAGGCTTGATTTCTCCCCCACCTCATCATGATATTTATTCGATCGAGGACCTTGCACAGCTTATTTATGACTTAAAGAATTCCAACAAGGATGCAAGAATCAGTGTGAAGCTTGTTTCCGAGGCTGGTGTCGGTACGGTTGCAGCAGGTGTTGCAAAGGCAGGCGCACAGGTCGTGCTGATTTCCGGTTACGACGGAGGTACAGGAGCGGCACCAAAGAGCTCTATCCACAATGCGGGACTTCCGTGGGAGCTTGGTCTGGCTGAGACCCATCAGACACTGATCCAGAATGGACTGAGAAATAAAGTACGTATCGAGACAGACGGTAAGCTAATGACAGGACGTGATGTTGCCATTGCAGCAATTCTTGGTGCAGAGGAATTTGGTTTTGCCACAGCTCCACTTGTAACAATGGGATGCGTCATGATGCGTGTATGTAATCTAGATACCTGCCCTGTAGGTATTGCAACACAGAATCCGGAGCTTAGAAAGCGTTTCAAAGGAAAACCTGAGTATGTCATCAACTTTATGAGATTTATCGCTCAGGAACTTCGGGAGTACATGGCAGAACTTGGTGTAAGGACGGTTGATGAACTGGTAGGACGTACCGATCTTCTGAAGATGAGGGAGCAGCTTCCGGAAGGAACTGTGAAGCTTGACCTGAGCCTGATTTTGAATAACCCGTATGAAAAGGAGAAGGTCGTATTTGATCCGAAGCAGGTATACGACTTTGAGCTGGAAAAGACACTGGATGAGAGAGTATTGCTGAAACAGCTTGGCGGTGCGCTTGCTGCAAAGCAGAAACGCAGCATCGAAGTCGATGTCACCAATACAGACCGCTCCTTCGGTACGATTTTTGGCTCGGAAATCACAAAGCGTTATCATGATACGCTTGAGGACGATACTTTCCGCGTACTGTGTAATGGTGCAGGTGGTCAGAGTTTTGGCGCATTTATTCCAAATGGTCTGACACTGGAGCTTGTCGGTGATTCCAATGACTACTTTGGTAAGGGCTTGTCAGGTGGTAAGCTGATCGTATATCCTCCAAAGGGAAGCCGCTTTAAGCAGGACGAGAATATCATTGTCGGTAACGTGGCATTGTATGGTGCGACAAGCGGTAAGGCATTTATCAACGGTGTTGCGGGAGAACGTTTCTGTGTCAGAAACTCCGGTGCGGTTGCAGTTGTAGAGGGTGTTGGCGATCATGGCTGCGAGTACATGACAGGTGGACGTGTCGTAGTACTTGGTGGTACTGGTAAGAACTTTGCGGCAGGTATGAGCGGTGGTATCGCATATGTGCTGGATGAAGATAACGACCTGTATATGAGAGTGAACAAAGAGATGGTTTCCATGAGCGAGATTACCAACAAGTATGATGTGGCAGAGCTGAAGGAAATGATCAAAGAGCATGTGGCATATACCAACTCCGAAAAGGGTAAGGAAATCTTGAATAATTTTGGTGAATATCTGCCGAAGTTCAAGAAGATTATACCTTATGACTATGACAGAATGCTCAAGACCATCGTACAGATGGAGGAGAAAGGGCTTAGCGCAGAGCAGGCTCAGATCGAAGCATTCTATGCAAATACACGCAAATAGGAGGAGAATTGAAAGATGGGAAAGCCAACAGGATTTTTAGAATATGAGAGAAAAACCTCTGCGGCAGAATCGCCAAAGGAGAGAATAAAGCATTTTAATGAGTTTCATGAGCATCTTCCTATGGAGGAGCAGCAAAAGCAGGGCGCCAGATGCATGGAATGTGGTGTACCCTTTTGCCAGGCTGGAATGACGATTGCAGGGATGACTTCCGGTTGTCCTCTGCACAATCTCGTTCCCGAATGGAATGATCTGGTCTATACAGGAAACTGGAAGAGTGCATACAACAGACTTAAAAAGACAAACAATTTCCCGGAATTTACATCCAGGGTATGTCCTGCACTCTGTGAAAATGCCTGTACCTGCGGCCTAAATGGTGATGCGGTAGCCACAAAAGAAAATGAGTATGCGATTATTGAGAACGCATACAAGACAGGTCTGGCAGCAGCCGATCCTCCAAAGGTGCGTACAAACAAGACGGTTGCTGTTGTCGGAAGCGGCCCGGCAGGTCTGGCAGTAGCTGACCAGTTAAATAAGCGCGGTCACAATGTTACGGTATTTGAGAGAAGTGACCGTGTCGGCGGACTTCTGATGTATGGAATTCCGAACATGAAGCTTGAGAAGCATATCATTGACCGCAAGATCAAGGTTATGGAGCAGGAGGGCGTGAAGTTTGTCACGAATGCAGATATCGGAAAAGATGCAAAGTCCAAGAAGCTTGTTGAGGGCTTTGACAGGGTGGTTCTTGCCTGTGGCGCATCAAATCCAAGGGACATCAATGCACCGGGAAGGGACGCAAAGGGGATTTACTTTGCAGTTGATTTCCTCAAAGGCGTGACAAAGAGTCTGCTCGATTCGAACCTTGCTGACAATACGTATGTCTCAACAAAGGATAAAAATGTGATCATTATCGGTGGTGGTGATACAGGTAATGACTGCGTTGGTACATCTATCCGACTTGGCGCTAAGTCAGTGACACAGATCGAGATGATGCCAAAGGCTCCTGATACAAGAGCAGCAAACAATCCATGGCCTGAATGGCCAAAAATCTGCAAGACAGATTACGGTCAGGAGGAAGCAATTGCAGTGTATGGTCATGATCCACGTATCTACGAGTCTACCGTCAAGGAGTTTATCAAGGATAAGAACGGTAACCTTTCAGCTGTAAAGATCGTAAAGCTTGCATGGGAGAAAGACCCGGAGACAGGCAGAATGAACATGAAGGAGATCGAAGGAAGTGAGCAGATCTTAGAAGCTCAGATCGTACTGATTGCGGCAGGCTTCCTTGGCAGTCAGAAATATGTAACGGATGCGTTCAAGGTTGAACTCGATGCCCGCACCAATGTCAAGACTGCACCTGGCAAGTTCAGAACCAATGTGGAAAACGTCTTCGTCGCTGGCGATATGCACACAGGACAGTCCCTCGTTGTCAAGGCAATCCGCCAAGGTCGCGAGTGCGCCCATGAAGTCGACGAAAGCCTCATGGGATACTCAAACATGTTAATCCAATAAGCAATGCATAAAAAGAAAGAAGAAGACAATGCAAGCTTGCTTGCAATTGACTTCTTCTTTCTTTTTATATAGTGCGCATGCGCACACTGAGTTGGAGCGAAGCGGAAACGAAGTGCATTGCTTATCGGATTAACAAGCGTAGAGAGAGTCAATGCGCACACTGAGTTGGAGCGAAGCGGAAACGAAGTGCATTGCTTATCGGATTAACAAGCGTAGAGAGAGTCAATGCGCACACTGAG
>JAFOYD010000143.1 GCA_017391545.1 Lachnospiraceae bacterium | reverse complement strand
GAAATGGGAGCATCTGATTGCCAGGAAAGTCTGGGACGACTGTTATGAGGAAGCCAGGGAAGAAGTGGATCTGTCAGTAAAAGTAAAGATACAAGGCAGCGATATTGATCCTGAGATGATCAAAATCGCAAGACAGAATGCGCGTCTTGCAGGCGTGGAGCAGCTGATTGATTTTGAGGTGGGAGATGCAGGCAGCCTTCCCCAAGAGGGCCGTTATGGATTTATCATTACGAACCCGCCTTACGGTGAACGTTTGGAGGAAAAAGCAAGCATACCGCCATTGTACAGGAAAATTGGAGAAAGTTTTAAACGTCTTGATACGTGGTCTCTTTATCTCATTACTTCCTATGAAGGAGCCCAAAAGGATATCGGCAGAAAAGCAGATAAGAACAGAAAGATCTATAATGGTATGATGAAGACATACTACTATCAGTTCATGGGCCCGCGTCCGCCCAAAAAGACAAATAATGTGTAGGGTAGCAGTGTGAAAAAGGCGTGAGGACGAATATGCAGGAAAACAGCGAAGAAGCAAAAAATGAAATGACAGAGGGTGCTCTCACAAGAGCGGAGGAAAAACAGGCTGTTGCGAAAAACAGGGACAGGTTATATAATTTTACATTAAGAGCTGCTGTTGTATTTGCACTATGTGCAGTGCTTCTGATGACAGGCTTTAAAATGAATGAGGACTTTTTCGATGCTAACAGCCGCATTGGTGTCTTGATGGAAAGTGTGAACGAACAGGAGAATAATCTCACATATCCCAAGATCAATGTAACGACACACCTGAAAGATGAGAAAAATGCAAAGCTTGTCATACCACTTACAACCTCTGTTGATATAAAGAATGTGAGCATCAGGGAGGAATTTACCAAGAATAAATTCGTGATCACTTTATCAGGATATTCAGAGAACATACCTGATGGAGTGGAGCTGATCAGTGATTCGAGCATTATGGATGCAGTGGGAGTCTACCGGCAGAATAAAGATGTCGTGGTAGAAGTGTATTGCAGGGATCAGTACGATTATGGACTTGCAGTGAGCAACAATGTACTCTCGGTGAGCTTTAACGGCATTGGAGAACATTACGCTGCGAAGGCTGTCATATGGATTCCATATAGTGACAGGAACCGTCTGGCGCTTCCAGAGTGGCATCAGGGGCTGGAAAAATTTGCAGCAGACAATAATATCAGGCTGTTTATGGCATCCGATATGCAGGAGGAGTATACG
Source organism: Lachnospiraceae bacterium (assembly GCA_017391545.1). Lineage (GTDB taxonomy): Bacteria > Bacillota > Clostridia > Lachnospirales > Lachnospiraceae > COE1. The sequence continues at coordinate 12,692 of JAFOYD010000143.1, read as the reverse complement.
CAGTCAGAAGTGATTGCATTTGCAAACAGGATGAAAGCAGACATGGTGCTTGGAGTACAGGTTGAGCCATATGATGGACAGCAGTCCTGTCTCCTGGGAGTTTGCAATACAGCCTATTTTATGCCCGGGCATAACAGTGCCAGTCTGTCAGTGATGATGGCAGAGAATTTCATGTGTCTGACAGAACTTGAGATGCAGGGGTTTGAGGAAGCAGACAGCAACAATCCGCTGGTGTCCGAGGCAACAGTGCCGTCAGCAATGATGAGAATCACAATTCCGCAAAAGGACAAAGACAGCGTTGAGAGCGAGTACAAGCTGAACGAGAAGATCGTGGCAGCACTTGAAAATACAATGAGCGGCGTGCTTACACAGACCGCCCAAAAAGTGGAGGATTAATATGAAAGCTGATAAAATCATATTTGCAACCGGAAATGCTGATAAAATGAGAGAAATCCGTATGATCATGGCAGATCTTGGAATGGAGATTCTGTCCATGAAGGAAGCGGGAATCACTGCCGAGATCGTGGAGGATGGCAAGACTTTTGAGGAAAACGCCATGATCAAGGCAAAAACAATAGCTGAAGAATTAAAAAAGCGAGGCGAGCAGGTAATCGTACTTGCAGATGATTCGGGTCTGGAGATTGACTATCTCAATAAGGAACCTGGCATTTATTCAGCACGATACATGGGGGAGGACACATCCTATACCATTAAAAATGCAAACCTGATCCAAAGACTTGAGGGAGTTCCTGACGAGAAGCGCACTGCGAGATTTGTGTGCGCCATAGCAGCAGCCCTTTCTGATGGCAGAAGCTTTGTTGCCAGAGCTACCATTGAGGGAAGAATCGGATATGAAGAAAAAGGTGAGAACGGATTTGGATATGACCCGATCTTTTATCTGCCTGAGTATGACATGTATTCTGCTGAACTGGCACCGGAAGAAAAAAACCGGATCAGCCATAGAGGAAAAGCATTACAGGAGATGAAGCGCATACTGGCTGAAGAACTCTGATTTTGGCGGAAATGGGGATTGTTATGAAAGTTTTGATCATTAGTGATACACACAGAAAAAACGATAATTACCTGCGCGTTCTGCGCAAGATTGGCAAGGTGGATCTGGTCATCCACCTTGGCGATGTTGAGGGAAGTGAATACACCATTCAGGAGGCGGCAGGCTGTCCGGTAGAATTTGTGGCAGGTAATAATGATTTTTTTTCTGATTTACCTTCAGAAAAGACTTTACAAATAGGCAGGTATCGTGTTATGATAACACACGGTCACCGTTATTACATAGGCATGGGCAACGAGATGCTGAAAAAGGAAGCTGTTGCGCAGGGCGCTGATATCGTGATGTATGGACATACACACAGACCGGTGATCGACATTTCAAATGATGTCATTGCAATTAATCCGGGAAGCCTGTCTTATCCAAGACAGGAGAACAGAAAACCTTCATACATCATCATGGAGCTTGACGGTAACGGGGAGGCACATTTTCAACTTCAATTTGTCGATTGAAATATGATAAAAAAAGTTGAAAAAAGTTTTAAAAAAGTGTTGACAGATACATCATTGTTATGTATAATAATATTCGTCGCTGCGGGAAACAGCGAAAAGAAAATTGAATTTCGGGGTGTGGCTCAGCTTGGCTAGAGCGCCTGGTTTGGGACCAGGAGGTCGCAGGTTCGAATCCTGTCACCCCGACTATCAACAATTTTCACTTACCATGCGGGTGTAGTTCAATGGTAGAACACCAGCCTTCCAAGCTGGATACGTGGGTTCGATTCCCATCACCCGCTTCGCAAAAGACATTTGCTTTTGCTGAATGTGTTCGTAGCTCAGCTGGATAGAGCAACGGCCTTCTAAGCCGTGGGTCGGGGGTTCGAATCCCTTAGAGCACGTTTGAGATTGAGCTTGCCTTATCTCATATATGGTGGGTATAGCGCAGCTGGTTAGCGCGTCAGATTGTGGCTCTGAAGGCCCTGGGTTCGAATCCCAGTATCCACCTTTTTGGGCTATCGCCAAGCGGTAAGGCACAGGGTTTTGATCCCTGCAGTCGCTGGTTCGAATCCAGCTAGCCCAGCTTATCTAAGATAGATGGGCATGCAGCAATCAATCTTTTAAATATGGGATATTAGCTCAGGTGGTAGAGCACTTGACTTTTAATCAAGTTGTCCGGGGTTCGAGTCCCCGATGTCTCATTAAAATAGAAGTGGCTGAAAGTCAGAAATCAAGACTTTCAGCCACTTTTTGTGTTTGACAATAAGAAAAAATTCAAAAAGCTATGCTAACAATTTAGTGCACGACATGATGCGTGCATATTGAAAACAGATGACGTAACAAGTATAATGAAAATAATATAAATGAGGGTTGATGTGCAAAGAGAGACGAAAGAGGAGATTGCTATGAAAATGACGGAGAAAACGAGCGGGACTTTAGCGGTTGCGTTTACTTATGTGTGTTGGGGATTTCTGACGCTGTTCTGGAATCTGCTTTCAGCAGTGAATCCGTTGTATATTCTGACACAGCGGATTGTGTGGTCTATGGTCTTTATGGGAATTTACATGCTTGTACTGGGAAAATGGAAAGAAATATTGGAAGTGTTCAGAGACGGGAAAAAGCTTCTGATCTGCTTTGTGAGTGGCATACTGATCACTGTGAACTGGGGTGTATACATATATGCAGTCAATAGTGGTCATGTACTGGATGCCAGCCTTGGCTATTTCATAGAGCCGATTCTTGTAGGTACGCTTGGATTGCTGGCATTTCGGGAAAGACCAAGCAGGATGGAAACGGTCACGTTTGTATTTGCATCAGCAGGACTTGTCTATATGATTGCTGCTACGAAACTGTTTCCAGTGCTGGCATTCTTGATTGCCGGTTCTTTTGCGGTCTATGGGGCGGTGAAAAAGTCGTTGAATCTTTCACCACATGCATCACTTTTTATGGAAACATTATGCATGACACCCTTTGCTCTGCTGTATGTGGCATATGCTGATACACATGGTATGGGGAGCGTTGGTGTGCTGCATGGTATGCAGTTTTGGCTTCTGCCTGCCTGCGGTATCATTACATCTGTTCCGCTATTGCTGTTTAATACAGGAGTAAAAAAGATTCCTTATTATGTATCCGGACTTTTGATGTACATTAATCCTACGCTTCAGTTTCTTATGGGATTGTTCTATTTTCATGAAGACCTTGACAGAAACAGGCTATGGTCATTCGTAATTATATGGATCGGCATTTTGTTTACTGGATACGAAAAAGGCAGGATGATTTACAGGAAAGGATGACAAATGATGGCAGTGATCATTTCACTTATTTTATATACATTCGGTATCCTTACGCTGGTGGAGGGGATTTATATGTTCAAGCTTCACCGTGACTTGGGAAAAACCTACAGATTATACAGTCTTGCTGCGATTTTCAGCTCTGTCTGGAGCATTGGATTTGGACTTTTGCCACTGCAGACAGATCCTGCTGTGGCGCGCGTCTGCCGTGCTGTGGGCATGATTGGCGTATTCTTGTTGTTTTTTACGCTGACACTGGTGCTTGTGCAGTGGCTAAAAGGAGCAGAGCGCTTCAAGATATATGTATCTGTTTTTTCGGGAGCAGGTATCCTGCTGTGGCCGTTTATCATTGGCGAGAACAGCGTCACGTATTTTCAATCGTGGATCGGCATGACCTACCAGTTCTCACAGAATATCTTTAATACCCTGTACAACATCTATTGTGTAGTGGTGGGTGTCAACTTTTTTGTGATTCTTGTCTGTATCAAGCGTCAGGCAAAGCGCAGAAAACTTCAGGTGATCGTGAGAAATCTGATCGTGTGCTGTGTCGTGGTGATGATCGGAATGGTGTTTGATACCATATTGCCGGTATTTGGATTTGAGGCGGTTCCTGCAAGTACACTGACACAAAGCATGGGAGTTCTGTTGATCGCGCAGGTGCTTAGATTTCAGAAGACATCTGAGATCACAGTCGAGAACTTTTCCGGCTTTGTATATTATTCGGTCAGCACACCGGTTCTCATCTATGACGAGCATGGACGTTTCTGCGTGGAAAATAATGGTGCGATCGATTTCCTGCGAAGCCCGGGCAACGATGAGCGCAAGCAGACGCTGTGGGAGACCTTTGATGTTCCTGCTGACTGCCTGGAATTTGATGGCAATAAAAAGTCGATTGAAGCAGAGTGCCATATCAATAACCGCTTCTGTCAGATTGAAATCAGCAAAATCCATGATGAATATGAGGATATTATCGGATATATCGCAGTGCTGTATGATCTGACGGAGAAACGTAATTTTATCAGACAGCTTCAGGAATCAGAGCATGCTGCGGATATGGCAAACCACGCTAAGTCCAATTTCCTTGCGCGTATGAGCCATGAAATCAGGACACCGATCAATGGTGTCATCGGCATGAATGAAATGATATTGGAAAAAAGCACGCAGAATCAGGTCATCGAGTATGCGAAGATGGTAAAGACTTCGGCACACCACCTGATCGAGCTTGTAAATGATATTCTGGATATCTCAAAGATCGAAGCAAACCATATGGTGATCGAGAACAATGTATATCTGTTTCGGGAACTGCTTTGCGAGCTGTATGTCAGCCTGGGCGTGCGGGCAAAGGAAAAGAAACTTGATTTTACAATCCAGTTCCAAAAACCGGTGCCTGTGTCCCTGAATGGTGATGAGAAAAAAGTCAGACAGATTTTAATGAACATTGCAGGCAATGCGATAAAATATACAAGACAGGGCTCTGTCACAATGATGATTGACAGCCTTGTGGAACAGGATCAATACTATGTGAAGGTTGACGTGACAGATACCGGAATTGGCATTGCTGCAGAAAACATTGACAAGATCTTTGACGCTTTTGAGCGTGTTGATGCGGAAGGAAACCGAAATATTGAAGGTACCGGACTTGGACTGTCGATTGTAAAGAGTCTTGTTGAACTCATGGGCGGCAGGATTGAAGTGCAGAGCACTCTGGGCGAAGGCAGTACGTTTACGGTTATCCTGCCACAGCGACCGGTCAGCGAGGAAACCTTTGATCAGCTGGGCGGAGAAGATGTGGTAACAGCGGAAAGTGATGTACAGAAGCTGAGCATCAGTATTCCGGATAAGAAAATTCTGGTCGTCGATGACAATGAGATCAACCGGATTGTTGCCAGTGGCCTGTTAGCCTATACGAAGGCAGCGATCGAAACGGCAGAAAGTGGCAGGGAATGCCTGGAGCTTGTGCGCGAAAACAAATATGACTTTATCCTGCTGGATCATCTGATGCCGGAGATGGATGGAATAGAAGTGCTTCGGGCACTGAAGAGCATGCCGGACAATCTAAGCAGCAATGCAGTGTATATTGTGCTGACTGCAAATGCGATACAAGGCGCAAAACAGCAATACCTGTCAGAGGGCTTTGACGATTATCTTTCCAAGCCGATTGATATTCTGGAGGTAGAAAAAGTTCTGAAAAAATATTTGAAATAAATAAAACCGCGGAAATCCTGAATGATCAAGATTTCCGCTGTTTTATTTCCTTTTACACATTCCCCGTTGAAACACTATATTTCCCTTTTACACATTCCCCATAAAACACTGAATATTCCTTTTACACATCCCCCGATTTGTAAAGAATATCCCTTTTACACAAATGAAAACTTTGCTTATGTGGTAACAGTGTCACGTTAGTGAGATTCCCCAATCTCTGAGTAACACTGTTCTTGCATTTTAATTCCCCAATCAAAATACAAGGATTAATACATCTCTAAAAGAACCATGTTATCGATATGTGTAACGTTGTTTCTATGTCATTGATTATTGCACATATAATACGTGCTGTCAACAGTTTTTTGCGATTTTATCAAACTTTTTTCGACATAAAGATTCAGAATTGCCAGGATGATTATGGATGTGAGACGGAGTTGCATCAGAACATTGTTACTGCGGGGGAATTGAAACACAATTCCACTATCATACAACAATTCGTATAGTCAGATTCATGCAAGGAAAAAGGATAGCATAATGATTTGGAAAAAGTGCAATAAAAGGGTTGCACTTTTTTGTGCGTTATGATAATATGTATTGCAGTGACGCACAAATGTCCTTAATAGAAAAACAAATGGCAATAAATGTATTTCTCACAAGGACATTTGTCTTTTTCATAGATGTAAAGTATTATTGGCTGCCGGAACGGAGCTGATAGTAACAAAAAGATGATTAAGAGGTAAAAATAATATGGAAGAGACAGCAGCTTACTTTGTTGTTAAGAAGAGAGCCCTGCCGGAGGTACTTCTTAAGGTCGTTGAAGTGAACAGGCTTCTGGAGACACAGAAGGTATCATCGGTACAGGATGCAGTTGAGCGTGTAGGCATCAGCAGAAGTTCTTATTATAAGTACAAAGAGGATATCTTTCCTTTTCATGATTCTGCGCAGGGTACAACGCTTACGTTATCCTGCAGGATGGATGATGAGCCGGGGCTTTTGTCAGATGTGCTAAAGGTCGTGGCGGATTTTGGCGCCAATATCCTTACGATTCATCAGACAATACCAATCAATGGCATTGCTTCATTATCACTAAGCATACAGATACTGGATACGACCGGTGATGTATCAGAGATGATCACAGAGATGGAAAAGAGAAGCGGAGTACACAACGTAAAGGTTTTAGGAAGAGAATAAATTACAGGAGGTCATGAGAAAATGATTAAGGTAGCAATATTGGGATACGGTACAGTAGGAAGCGGAGTTTATGAGGTGATCAAAAGAAACAAAGACCTCATGACTGGCAGACTTGGCGATGAGATACAGGTCAAATACGTGCTTGACTTAAGAGAGTTTGAGGGAGATCCTGTACAGGAGGTACTGGTTCATGATATTGATATCATATTGAACGACCCTGAGGTGGCAATTGTATGTGAGACAATGGGTGGAGAGAGACCGGCATATGATTTCACAAAGCGTGCTCTTGAGAGCGGCAAGAGTGTCTGCTCATCAAACAAGGAGCTTGTGGAGAAGCATGGTCCTGAGCTTTTGAAGATTGCCAAGGCACATAACTGCAGCTACCTGTTCGAGGCAAGCGTGGGTGGTGGTATTCCGATTATCAGACCGCTTCGCACGTCACTTGCACAGGAGGAAATTCAGTCGATCACAGGTATTCTCAATGGTACAACGAATTATATTCTCACAAAGATGGAGACAGAGGGACTTGCTTTTGAGGATGTGTTAAAGAGGGCACAGGAGAAGGGATATGCTGAGAAAAATCCGGATGCAGATATTCTTGGATTTGATGCCTGCAGAAAGATTTCGATACTGACATCACTTGCATATGGCAAAAATGTAAATTTTGAGGACATCACAACAGAAGGAATCACAGCGATCACAGATAAGGATTTCGCCTATGCAAAGAAGATGGGAGCGACCATCAAGCTTTTTGCAAAGAGTGTGAAGAAGGATGACAAGTACTATGCAATCGTAGCTCCTTTCGTGGTAAATCCGGAGAATCCCCTTTATGCAGTAAAGGGTGTATTTAATGCGATTCTGGTAGACTGCAACATGGGCGGTGAGACCATGTATTATGGAAAGGGAGCAGGAAAGCTTGCGACTGCGAGTGCTGTTGTAGCAGATGTGCTTGACTGCGCGAGACATATCGGTAAGCACCTTGACGTGAAGTGGGAAGATGAGAAGCTTGAGATCTCTCCGATTGACGGTGCTGTTAGAAGATTCTTTGTTCGTGTGGCAGATACGGATGCAGCACAGATTGAGAATGTATTTGGTGAGGTAACGTTATATACGGACGTTGTAGCGGGTGAGTGCGGCTTTGTCACATCAGAGATGTCAGAGGCAGAATATAGACAGAAGGCTGCAAAGCTTGGCAATGTATTATCAATGATCAGAATGGACTAATGAAAGGTAAGGTATATAAAGATGAAAAAAGTAGTTAAATTTGGTGGAAGCTCACTTGCAAGCGCAGAGCAGTTTGTAAAGGTAGGTAATATTATTCATGCAGATGAAGACAGAAAGTTTGTCGTTCCGTCAGCACCTGGTAAGCGTTTTGATAAGGATACAAAGGTAACAGATATGCTCTATGCATGCTATGCTCTGGCAGAGAAGGATCACAACTTCAATGCAGAGATGGCGCAGATCGAGAGAAGATATCAGGAAATCATTGATGGCTTAAAGCTTGACCTTGACCTGACCCCGGAATTTGATAAGATTATTGATAACTTTAAGAAAAAGGCAGGTTCGAACTATGCTGCGAGTCGTGGTGAATATTTAAACGGTATTATCATGGCAAACTATCTGGGATATGAGTTTGTCGATCCTGCAGAGGCGATTCGATTCAATGAGGCGGGGGTATTTGATGCAGAGCTTACACAGAAGCTTTTATCAAAGCGTCTTGAGGATGTGGAAAGAGCAGTCATTCCGGGATTCTACGGTGCGATGGCTGATGGTAAGGTCGTGACCTTCTCCAGAGGTGGTTCTGATATTACAGGATCCATCGTGGCAAAGGCGATTCAGGCAGATGTATACGAGAACTGGACAGATGTATCGGGCTTTCTGATTGCTGATCCCCGTATCATTGACAATCCGAAGGGAATTGATATCATTACCTATAGTGAGCTTCGAGAGCTCTCTTATATGGGTGCTACTGTTCTCCATGAGGATGCGATTTTCCCTGTTAGAAAAGTGGGCATTCCAATCAATATTAGAAACACGAACAAACCTGAGGATGAGGGTACCTGGATCGTAGGAAACACCTGTCAGAAGGCGAAGTATACCATCACAGGTATCGCAGGTAAGAAGGGATTTGCATCCATCAATATAGAGAAGGACATGATGAACTCAGAAATCGGTTTTGGCAGAAAGGTTCTGCAGGTATTTGAGGAGTACAATATTTCCTTTGAGCATATGCCTTCAGGAATTGACACACTGAGCGTGATGGTTCATCAGTCTGAGTTTGTGGACAAGGAGCAGAATATTTTATCCGGCATCAACAAGGCAGTCAATCCGGACAATATCGATATCCAGTCTGACCTTGCGTTGATCGCTGTCGTAGGACGTTGCATGAAGTCCCAGAGAGGTACTGCGGGCAGAATCTTTGCGGCTCTTTCACATGCCAATGTAAATGTCAGAATGATCGATCAGGGTTCGAGTGAGCTGAACATCATCATCGGTGTGGCAAATGAGGACTTTGAGGCAGCAATTAAGGCAATCTATGCGATTTTTGTTGAGACAAGACTATAGATTCTGATCATAAATACAAAGCGGAGGCAAGAGAATGAGCATTGAAGTGGGTGAAAAGCTACAGGAAAACAAAATGGGTGTCATGCCTGTGAACAAATTGCTTTTGGAAATGTCCCTTCCAATGATGGCTTCCATGCTGGTGCAGGCACTGTATAATATTGTGGACAGTATCTTTGTGGCGAAGCTAAGTGAGAATGCACTGACTGCTGTGTCACTTGCTTTTCCAATACAGACGCTTTTGATCGCGGTTGGAGCCGGAACCGGAGTGGGCGTGAACGCCCTGCTTTCAAAACAACTGGGAGAGAAAGATTATAAAAGAGTCAGTCGTACTGCCATGAATGGAATTTTACTGGCGGGCATAAGTTATCTGTTGTTTGTGATTGTAGGGATCATGGGTGTAAAGCCCTTTTATGCGAGCCAGGTCAAGGGAAATGAACAGGAAATCTATACAATGGGTGTACAGTACCTGACAATTGTATGTGTATGTTCTTTCGGACTGTTTGCACAGCTTATTTTTGAAAGGCTTTTGCAGTCTACGGGTAAGACGATGTATTCGATGATTTCACAGGCATCCGGTGCAGTCATCAATATTATTCTTGATCCGATATTGATTTTTGGCCTTTGCGGTATGCCAAAGTTGGGTGTGGCAGGTGCTGCAGTTGCGACGGTGCTCGGACAGATCGCGGGGGGGACGCTCGGACTAATCTTTAATCTGAAGGAAAACAAGGAAATACAGTTTTCACTTGGAGGATTGAAGCCTGATCAATATACGATTGCAAATATTTACAAGGTCGGTGTGCCGTCGATTATCATGCAGGCGATCGGTTCTGTCATGACCTACGGCATGAATATGATACTGATTGCTTTTTCACCGACTGCCACAGCGGTGTTTGGCGTGTATTTTAAGCTGCAGAGCTTTTTCTTTATGCCGGTATTCGGACTGAACAACGGACTGATACCGATCGTGGCATACAACTATGGGGCAGGCAAGAGGAGCCGTCTGATCAAGGCGATCAAGTGCAGCCTTGTGTATGCATTTTTACTGCTCTTTGCTGGATTTGCCGTATTTGAGACAATGCCACAGACGCTTCTTGGCATGTTTGACGCATCAGAGGATATGCTTGCCATTGGAGTTCCGGCACTGCGCATCATTGGTGTGCACTTCCTGGTGGCATGGTTCTGCATCATTGCAAGTGCAGTATTCCAGGCACTTGGAAATGGCGTATATAGCTTAGTGGTATCGGTCGCAAGACAGCTTGTCGTATTGCTTCCGGCAGCATACATCCTTGCGAGACTGGGAGGACTTCATGCAGTTTGGTGGGCATTTCCTATCGCAGAAATTATGTCAGTCAGTGTATCGACCTTGTTCATGATTGCAATCAACAAGAAGGTGATCAGGACTGTGCCTGATCAAGTGTAATAAGATATAAAGTTTAAGTATGAATTTATCCGCAAAAAGAATTGACTTTTATCAGGTTTTCTGATACCATATAAAAGCACGTTTGAATACAGCAAATGCGGATATGGCGGAATTGGCAGACGCGCTGGATTTAGGTTCCAGTGGGCGACCGTGCAGGTTCGACTCCTGTTATCCGCATGGAAAGAGTGTTGAAAAATCAACACTCTTTTTCCTTTGTGTTGCATTACGTGTTGCGTAGTTCTGATCTGAAAAAGGAGTAAAATATGAGTAAAAACAAAAAAATAACGATTGTATTATTATGTCTGGGTATTTCAATTCTGCTTATTCTTCTTGGAATTCTGATAATTAATAAGCCTGATGATAAAAGATATGATGGTACAATGGAAGATGTTGAAAGTAGTGAGACAGAAACTTCAACAGAGAATGAAAGTGAGGAAAACAGTTCAGAAGAAGAAACTGAACCAAAAAGAGAATCCAATTCTGATCTGACGAATGTAAAAGTTGGAGATCAGATATATTTTGGTGTCTATCCCAAGATCGACTATTATGCGGGCGAAATGACACACAGTAATGAGCTTTACCCAATCGTATGGGATGTAATTGATATCGTTGATAACAAGGCTTTATTGTTAAGCCACTATATATTGGACTATAAACCTTATAATGAAACAGAAGATAGACCGGTGTGGGAACAGTGTTCACTTAGGAAATGGCTGAATACTGAATTTTATGACACGGCATTTGACAGCTATGAAAAAATGAGCGTTCATACACAGGATGTTGATAATAGCAGCTTGAACTGTTTTGATACTGATGGTGGTCCTGATACACAGGATAAAGTATATATTCTTAGCTTTAACGAATATACAACGTATTGGACTGATTATGATGATAGAGCAAAAGGAAAAGTATATTCGGAGGACTTTATCTGTGGGTTATTCCGTACAGATAATGTTACCCCTGATATTATTGATGAAGAAGAATTCAGCAAGGCTGATATCTGGGGAGTCGGTGAGGCTTATAGTACGAAGACAATAGGAAGAGAATATGCTGCTTATTGGCTCAGGTCTTCGTATAGAGAAACACAATACTATTCAGGATACGATACAGGTGGTCAGGACTATGGCTCTGATAATCTGAATCCTTACTGGGGATTGCTCCATTGTTCGGGATTGCCCGGTGTCTTAGAGCTTGGAGTAAGACCAGCAATATGGGTTGAAATTGAGCGATAAGTTTGTTCTTGGGATTTTACAGTTGGCTGTTTTTGCATAAGAGAGCTGTCAACTAGTTCGAGGAACAGATAGTATCGTTTCTTTCAACTTGTGCGACAGCCCCTTACTTTAGATTTTGCATAGTTACCTTCTTACATCATCATATTTAATGTTGTCATAATACTTACTATATTCTTCATAGCTCATATAAACACCTTCCTTCAAGCTGTTTATCAATACTAGTACAACTGTTCAGTATGCCTCTGCATCTGTTGCATTATTATTGTACCATAAGGGCAGTGAAAAAAATGTCGAATTTTGTAGAATGATTCAAATTTTGTTATGAATTTGAAAAATTCCAGTGTTGGCGGTATAATAAGTCTGACCGATCAGAGTTCAGGAAGGAGATTTAGCGTGGCAAAGCTGTATTTTTATTATGGTGCGATGAACAGTTCCAAGACTGCCAATGCACTGATGACACATTTTAATTATGAGGAAGTAGGCCAGAAGGCGCTTTTGTGTAAAACAGAGGCCGATACAAGAGATGGGGCACGGTTGATTCGCTCCCGTATTGGATTAGAGAAGGAATGTATCCTGCTTAGTGAACTGACACAGATGTCAGATACTGAGATCAAAGCATACAACTGTATCATCGTGGATGAGGTTCAGTTTGCCACGAAAGAGCAGATCGATTTTCTTTCCGATATTGTGGATTTTATGGATGTTCCGGTGGTATGTTATGGACTGCGTGCAGATTTTCAGAATAAGCTTTTTACGGGAAGTGAGAGGCTGATTGCCATAGCAGATACG
>JAFOYD010000142.1 GCA_017391545.1 Lachnospiraceae bacterium | reverse complement strand
TCAGGCTGACGGTGGCAATCTTGTTCTTCAGCAGGCGCTTCACACCGTCCTTGAAGAAGGTGGTGGAGGGGCGCATCTGCACCATATATTCCTTCTCTTGCGCACTGGCGGGAAGGAATCCAGCTTTGCAAGCGTGTCCTCTTTCGTCCAATCTGACTTTTTCCCATTTTCTTCTTTTGGAGAAAGTGCTGCTCCTGTCAGATAGCCTGCCTTTGCAAGCTGCTTGATTTCCAAGGTCTGTGAACCGTTGACAGCATTATCACCTGCCACGATTGTCGCTTTGGTAGCGTCAGAGCACTTCGTGCTCTTTTTCGCATAGCTTCCGGTCAGTCGCATGTTCGACAACGTTGAGCTATACAGACCATAGATTTTCTTGTTCAAATCCTGCCAGACATTCTGTTTCCATTCCAGCTTTTTCTGGTCATTTTTCAGATTCGTGACCTTCTGCTGCTTCGTGCTTACAAGCGACTGTATAATCGACTCTGTATCTATACCGGAATACATACCTGTCATTCTCAATAAATCTGACATTGTATTTCCTCCTTACTTTATAGCTTTTCATCCACAAGCACGCCCGCAAGCTCCATGCGCTTTGCCAACAGATCGAGATTTTTCTCGGGCGGTATCTCCTTGATGACCTCCTGTGTCGTTCTGTCCACCAGCTTGATCGTGATGCGGTTCGTTTTCTCATGAATGCCGAACTTTGGTTCCGAATGCGGCAATGTCGCAGCCATCTCCTCCATTACCTTTTTGAGTTTCTCCTGTTCCTGACTTAATTTCTCATCCTTTACAGACTCGTCAGTTTTTGGCTCCGTCATCTCTGCATCTTCTTTGCCCGATATATTTTTCCTGAAGTCTCCATCCGTGGATTCTGTTTTCTGGTCTGTGGGAAGTTCCTGTGATGCCTTGGTGCTTTTTGCACCGGCTGTTGTCTGCATCTTAGGTGAATTATCATAAGCTCCCTTCCCTGCTACAGCTTCTACATACATGCTTATCACCTCCATGTCGCGCATGCGGTATCGCTATTCCGTACCCTCATAGTTATGAGAACAAATCTATGTTTTTTATGGTCTATTGAATAGATACCTTGATATTTATAATTCATTATTTATATCGGCATATACAACAAAAAAGTTAATGCCTGTCACAATTATTTACGAAAAAAGCTGCCGCATTATGCGACAGCTTTTCTATCATGGTAGAAATGAACGACATCACTCTACAGTTTTTCACGATATCCTTGATTTGCTTAGCCAAGTAATGACAATACGCCCTGGTTAGACTGATTTGCCTGTGCAAGCATAGACTGTCCTGCCTGTGCCAGGATATTGTTGTTGGAATACTTGACCATCTCAGTAGCCATATCTGTATCACGGATCTGGCTCTCTGCAGCAGTCGTATTTTCTACGATGTTATCCAAGTTCTTTATGGTATGCTCTAAACGGTTCTGGATCGCACCAAGTGTTGATCTCTGTGCTGACACATGTGCGATTGCGTCTGAAATCGCATCAATCGCATAAGTCGCAGAAGCACCTGTGCTGTCCTTGACATTCAGACCATAGATGCCAAGACCATTGGTATTCAACGCATCAATACTTACGTTAATCTTATTGTTCATATCCGCATCAGCGCCTACGTGAAGGCTGAAGTTGAGCTGCTCTTTGACAGAGTACTGACCTTTGTTAATCGAAAATACCATTTCATCGCCAACCAAAGCTCTATTCGGAATACTTGCTGGTTGTTCATCAGCGCCGACACTGTTCGCAATCTTTAACTCCTGCTCAATCAAATCATAAGCATGATCTGCAGTAATAATCGAAGCATCCACGTCATCAACGCCATCACTTCCAACATCCTTCATTACATGATATGTCTTCCCATTGTACTGTACGGTACTCTGCTCCTTTACAAGATCCTGAATTTTTCCTTTTGTAAGCATATTCTTTGCGGCATTTTCATCATCAGCAGTATCTACTACTGTATACTGTACTCCGTCTACCGTAACAAGTTCACCAGCCGAAACATTGTCAATAGCTGTGGTAACACTTGCAATGCCTGTTGTTCCCGCCTCACCGATGTTGTACTCCTTACCGCCAATACTTACGGTATCTCCAAGTTTGAGCTCTTTCATCGTAAAGGTTGCGATGGTCGCTCCGTCTGCAAGCTTGCCATCAAGACCTGCATCTTTTGCAGTCAGATACTTTACCTTCGTATCTGTGTCGCCCTTTAAGAGATACATCTCATTAAACTTGGTCGTCTCGGCTACACGGTCAATCTCTGTCAGAAGCTGTGATACTTCGTCCTGGATCGTCTGGCGGTCAGAGATGGAGTTCGTGCCGTTTGCGGCCTTTACTGCCAGCTCATTCATTCTCTGTAACATATCATGAACTTCAGTCAATGCGCCCTCAGCTGTCTGCACTGCGCTGATACCATCCTCAGCGTTTAAGGAAGCCTGTGAAAGACCTCTGATCTGCTTTCTCATCTTCTCGGAAATAGAAAGACCTGCTGCGTCATCTGCCGCACGGTTTACCTTGTATCCTGAAGAAAGCTTCTCAGCTGATTTGGATAAGTTTCCTGTTGTGATTCCTAACATTCTGTTTGCGTTCATTGCTGTAAGATTGTGCTGTACTACCATAATAATTACCTCCTTGTAATCGACATGAGCGAATCCTTTCGCCCACCATTGTTTCTATATTCAGTTGTCTATTATTAACCGGTTTATTTAGATTCCATATTGGCATCAACCCTTATCTCCCCCGGTCCAGTTGTAAATCAGGTTTCCTTAATGTGTTGACATTAATCTGTTTACCTTAACTGATTTACATATTATATATCGGCACAATTATGATATACTTAACAGCAATTTGTAGAATTTTCAGAATTTTTTATAATTTTATACACAAAAAAGCCACCGAATTTCGGTGGCTTTTTCTTAAAATATATGATATGTCTAAAATACTTATCCAAGTAAGCTAAGTACACCCTGATTTGCCTGATTAGCCTGTGCTAACATAGACTGACCTGCCTGTGAGAGGATGTTGTTGTTAGAGTACTTAACCATCTCTTTTGCCATATCTGTATCACGGATCTGGCTCTCTGCTGCGGTTGTATTCTCTACAACGTTATCCAGGTTCTTGATGGTGTGCTCTAAGCGGTTCTGAATCGCACCAAGCTCGGAACGCTGTGCGGAAACCTTCGCCACTGCGTCTGCGATGGCATCAATTGCGTAAGTCGCTGCTGCTCCTGAGCTGTCCTTTACATTTAAGCCCTGAATTCCAAGACCTGCTGTGTCGAGTGCATCGATGTTGACAGAAATCTTGTTGGTCATATCTGCGTCTGCACCTACGTGGAGTGCAAAGGTAAGACCTTCTTTTCTCTCTACTTTGCCCTTATCAAAGCTGAAAGAAATTGTTTTGTCAGCAGCATTCGGAGTCTGGGTTACGGTTGCTCCAGCTCCACCTGCAGGCGTATCAGC
>JAFOYD010000141.1 GCA_017391545.1 Lachnospiraceae bacterium | reverse complement strand
GAAGAGGTTACTGCAAGAGAGATGATCAGGAGCTACATTACGCTCTTAAATCTCATGCAACAGAATCAGGAGATTCCAAAGGAGAAGATTCTCTATGCGAAAAGGGCGTAAAGTTATTGATATATAAGGGTTGGAACAGGATATTATGATTAAGGCAGTAATATTTGACATGGATGGAGTACTCATTGATACGGAGAAACACTACAATGCAGCATGGTGCGAGGCAGCACGCATGGCAGGCTTTGACTTTCGAAAAGAACATGCACTGATGCTTCGAAGCTGTGATGCACAGCTTGCATCGAGGATGATGAAGGACATCTTTGGTGAGGGTTTTGACTACTTTGCCATCCGAGAGGTCAGACGCAGACTTGTGGCAGAGCGGCTGGAACGATATGGACTTGAGAAAAAGCCGGGAATTGATGAAATTCTCGACTTTCTGCATGAAAAGGGCATCAAGAGAGCAGTTGCTACAGCAACGCCACTTGAACTTACTTTGCAGCATCTTGAAAAAATCGGCGTGAAGGACAAATTTGACAAAATCGTGAGCGCAAAGCAGGTGGAGCATGGTAAACCGGCGCCGGACGTTTATCTCTATGCCTGCGAGCAGATTGGAGAAAAGCCCTGTGACTGTATCGCAGTCGAGGATTCTCCGAATGGGATCAAGTCGGCATACGCAGCGGGATGCAGGCCAGTGATGGTACCGGATTTGACACCACCTGATGAGGAAGTGACACCGCTTTTGTATGGTGTGGCCGATACGCTTGCGGATTTGAAGAAGTTTATAACTGTTTAAAACATTATAAAACCAGTCATGAAAATGGCTGGTTTTTTGTGACTATGAAGGTACTGAAGGACCTATATGTTTTCTAAGATACGGATGTCTACGGCAGTATAGTTGTATTCATTTTTGGGCAGTTCACCGGAGGTCAGGTAAGTAAAGAGCAGGTCGAGCGGCTTTTTGCCCTGGATGCGTGGCTGTTGGCAGATGACTGCGGACAGCACACCCTCCTGTAAGAACTGTTCCGTCGTGTCTGCTTTGTCAAAAGCGATCACGCGCAGCCTGCCGCCAAGTCCAAGCGTAGAGATTGCGCGGCATCCTCCATATACACCACCAGCAGCAAAAAAGAGCGCATTAATTTCGGGATGTTCCTTTAAAAGTTTTATGGTTTGCTCATAACTTTCAATCTCATCATCATGTGTCTCAATGATAGAAACAATATGCATCTGTTCCTCATATGGTTTTAATGTATCTGTGAACCCGGCGATGCGCTCCGTGTGACACAGGATATCAGAGGAGCCTGTGATGATGCCAATCTGTACATCTTGTCCTGTCATCAGCTTTAACAGTCCTGCGGCAGTAGCGCCGCTTTTTTTGTAGTGACTTCCGACATAGGCAATTCTCTTTGAATTTTCAATATCAGTGTTCAGTGTAACGACCGGAATCCCCTGTTCATATAGTTCATTGATGCGGATGCGCACACGATCATCATTACATGGAGCAAGTGCGATTCCGCTGACTTCTTCGTCCGTCAGCTCATCAATTGCATTCAGCTGCGCATCGGCAGAGATGGGAATCTGCTTTACAACCACGGTGCAGTTGTAGCTTGCCAGATCTTCTGCTTTTTCTTCGATTCCCTTTAATACATCAGCGAAAAAAGGATTGCTGGTCGAAAACAGAATGACGCCCAGCTTTAACTTCTTTTTCTGGGCAGCAAGCACAAGCCCTGCCTTGTTTGGTTTATAGTCGAGGGCTTTTGCAACTTCATTGATTTTTCTGGCAGTGTCAGGATTCACGGAGCCTCTGTTGTTGAGTACCCGGTCAACCGTTCCGCGGGAAACACCGGCTAATGCAGCAATCTCTTTAAGCGTAGCCATAAGGAAACCTCCAATTAAAATCTATAATATCAGTATAGAGTCTTTGAACGGAAAAAGCAAGCAAAAATGTTACACGTGCACGGAAAGCGAAATGCGTGTGTTGTCGAAACGGAGTGTACAGAAATTTGCGTGGATAGAATGTCAAAGATAATTGGACAGAATAGACAGAAATGCAATGTTGATTTATAGCTTTTTTCCTAAAAAGTAAATTGCATGAAAAAAATACTTGCTTTTTGATACGTCATACACTATGATAAATATAACAAGTGAGCGTGCACGTGCACGCATAACGAAAATAAGAAGAAGTCTAACGGAGGTTTAATTGAAAGGAGATTCATCATGAACAACATTCCAAAAGTAAAAGTAGGTATCGTAGCAGTAAGCCGTGACTGTTTCCCAGAGTCACTTTCCGTAAACAGGAGAAAGGCGCTGGTAGAGGCATATCAGAAAAAATATAGTGCAGAGGATATTTATGAATGTCCGGTCTGTATCGTTGAGAGTGAGATTCACATGGTCGAGGCATTGAATAATATCAAGGAAGCAGGCTGTAACGCACTTGTTGTCTACCTTGGAAACTTCGGACCGGAAATCTCAGAGACCTTGCTTGCAAAGCATTTTGACGGACCGAAGATGTTTGTCGCAGCTTCTGAGGAAACAGGCAATAATCTGATTCAGGGCAGAGGTGATGCATACTGCGGTATGTTGAATGCCAGCTACAACCTTGCGCTTAGAAACGTGAAGGCATATATTCCGGAATATCCGATTGGAACTGCTGAGGAATGCGCAGACATGATTCATGAGTTTCTTCCGATTGCAAGAGCAGTCATTGGCCTTTCAGACTTAAAGATCATCAGCTTTGGTCCTCGTCCAATGAACTTCCTTGCATGTAATGCACCGATTAAGCAGCTTTACAATTTAGGTGTTGAGATTGAGGAAAACTCAGAGCTTGACCTGTTCGAAGCTTTCAACAAGCATGCCGGTGATGAGAGAATCCCTGCTGTTGTGGCAGATATGGAAAAGGAGCTCGGTGCAGGAAACAAGAAGCCGGAAATCCTCACAAAGCTTGCGCAGTATGAGCTGACTTTAAAGGACTGGATCGAGGAGCACAGAGGATATCGCAAATATGTTGCAATTGCCGGAAAATGCTGGCCTGCATTCCAGACACAGTTCGGATTCGTGCCATGCTATGTCAATAGCCGTCTGACTGCACAGGGCATTCCTGTATCCTGCGAGGTAGATATCTATGGAGCACTCAGCGAGTTTATCGGAACCGTTGTGAGCCAGGATGCTGTAACATTACTGGACATCAACAATAATGTACCGGCTGACATGTACAAGGAAGATATCGAAGGCAAATTCAACTATACACACAAGGATACCTTTATGGGATTCCACTGTGGAAATACAGCATCTTCCAAGCTGTCCTTCTGCGAGATGAGATATCAGCTGATCATGGCAAGAGCACTGCCTGAGGAAGTAACACAGGGTACGCTTGAGGGAGACATTGTTCCCGGAGATATTACCTTCTTCCGCTTACAGAGCACAGCAGACTGCAAGCTGCGTGCTTATATCGCACAGGGCGAGGTACTTCCTGTTGCAAGCCGTTCCTTCGGTGCAATCGGTGTATTTGCAATTCCTGAGATGGGAAGATTCTACCGTCATGTACTGATCGAAGGCAACTTCCCACATCACGGAGCTGTTGCATTCGGCAATTACGGTAAGGAATTATTCGAGGTATTCAAGTACATTGGCGTTCCTGTGGAAGAAATCGGTTATAACCAGCCGGCAGGCGTGAGATATCCGACAGAGAATCCATGGAAAGCATGAAAAGGTGGTAGTGTATGCTATTTATAGGTGTTGATTTAGGAACGTCAGCAGTTAAGTTACTGCTGATGGATGAGAATGGAAAAATACATAACATTGTTTCAAAGGAATATCCGTTGTATTTCCCGCATCCGGGCTGGTCTGAGCAATATCCAAAGGACTGGTATGAGCAGAGTATGGCAGGCATAAAAGAGCTGATTAAGGATTGCGACAAGAGTCAGATTCAGGGCATCAGCTTTGGCGGACAAATGCATGGACTGGTCGTCCTTGATGACAAGGATGAAGTCATCCGCCCTGCGATTCTTTGGAACGATGGACGAACGACAAAAGAGACAGACTATCTCAATCAGGTAATTGGCAAGGAAAAACTCTCACAATATACAGCAAATATTGCTTTTGCAGGCTTTACTGCGCCGAAGCTTCTGTGGATGAAAACGAACGAACCGGAGCTTTTTGCAAGAATTAAAAAAATCATGCTGCCAAAGGATTATCTGGCATATTGTCTTAGTGGTGTGCACTGCACGGATTATTCCGACGCTTCAGGAACACTGTTTTTGGATGTGAAGAACCGTTGCTGGTCAAAGGAAATGATGGAAATCTGTGAGATTACAGAGGAAATGCTTCCGAAATTGTTTGAAAGCTATGAGGTGGTCGGAACAATCCGACAGGAGATTGCAGCGGAATTAGGAGTTCCTAAGACCGTAAAGATTATTGCCGGAGCAGGTGATAACGCAGCAGCAGCAGTTGGAACAGGCACAGTCGGAGACGGCAGATGCAACATTTCACTTGGAACTTCAGGAACAATTTTTATTTCCAGCAGGAACTTCGGAGTAGACAAAAATAATGCATTACATTCCTTTGATCATGCAGACGGTCATTACCATCTGATGGGATGCATGCTGAGCGCTGCCTCCTGCAACAAGTGGTGGATGGATGAAATCCTAAGGACGAAGGACTATGGAAAAGAACAGGAAAACATCACAAAGCTTGGTGAGAATCAGGTATTCTATCTTCCGTATCTGATGGGTGAGCGCTCACCGCACAATGATCCACTTGCCAGAGCGATGCTTATCGGAATGTCAATGGATACGACTAGAGAAGACATGACACAGGCAGTCTTAGAGGGCGTGGCATTTGGGCTTCGCGATTCGCTTGAGGTAGCAAGGAGCCTCGGCATTGTCATAGAAAGTACGAAAATCTGTGGCGGTGGTGCGAAGAGTTCTCTGTGGAAAAAGATTATCGCAAATGTCATGAACCTCAAAGTGGAAGTCATCGAAAGCGAAGAAGGTCCCGGATATGGCGGCGCGATTCTCGCAGCAGTCGGCTGCGGAGCATTTTCATCTGTAGAAGAAGCTGCCGACAAGCTGGTAAAGGTAATTGACACCGTAGAACCGCAACAGGATCTGGTCGAAAAATATGAGGAGCGCTACCAGAAGTTCAGACAGGTTTATCCGACTGTGAAGACATTGTATCAAAATCTGTAAATTGAATTTACTCTTCTGCCTCATCAACAATTTGATTCAGAATACTTTGCCCCAAGGCTGTACATACTAAGCCATGAGGTGAGATCAGATGAATCAAAAGGAAAAAGAACGTGCCGAGAGACAGGAAAATCTTAATAAATTCAACAGCATAACCCAAAAGGGAAAGCCGGAGAATCAAAATCAGACACACAATGTGCGAAAAGAAGGAATCAATCCCATTAACCAGAAAAGATAAGCAAAGAAACGAATTACCCGAATACGGTTAAAAAGTATTGACAAAATGCCCTTTTTCGGTATAATAAATCATATATTATATCGGAAGGGGTGTTTTTATGTACCGGGATATACTGCGAGAGAAAAAAGAAAGAGCCGGGTGGACGACGGAGGAGCTTTCTAACCGTTCCGGTGTACCGGTTGGAACGATTAATAAGATCTTGAGTGGGGAGACAGCTTCACCGCGCTATGATACCATGGAAGCCCTAAACAGGGCCTTTCGTGAGGAGGAAGCTCTGATGCTCGGAGAATCCGCACCATATGCAGCAAATGATGAGGAGCGGTTGTACACATTGGATGATTACTACCGCCTTCCGAATGATGTCAGAGCTGAACTGATCGATGGGAGACTCTTTTATATGCAAAGTCCGACATCGGCGCATCAAAATATCATTGGTGAGCTTTATTTTGCGACCCGATTATTTATCAAAGAAAAAAATGGAACGTGTCAGCCTTTCATGGCACCGCTCGACGTCCAGCTTGACTGCGATGACAAGACTATGATTCAGCCGGATTTTATGATTATCTGTGACAGGGAAAAGGTATGGGAGGACAGAATTTACGGTGCACCGGATTTTGTTGTGGAGGTATTATCGCCCTCAACCAGAAAGCGGGATACCGATGTGAAGCTTCTGAAATACAAAAATGCTGGAGTTAGGGAGTATTGGATCGTCGATCTTGAAAAAGAGCGAATTATTTGTTATTTCTTTGAGGAAGATGGATTGATTCCGAATATCTACACATTTCAGAATGAAGTACCGGTTAGAATTTACGATGGAGAGTTGAAAATCAGACTTATATCAGATTGATGAAATAGTGTTTTTGACTTTACATAGAATGTGGTATACTAATATTTATAAAATTCACTTGGAAAGGTGGAGGTGTATGGGAGTTTATCTGAATCCGGGTAATAGACGATTCCAAAGAGCCTGTAACTCGAAAATATATGTTGATAAGACGGCAATGATTGACCTGACAAACAGCTTGATTAATACAGAGCAGAACTGTATCTGTATCAGCCGTCCCCGTCGCTTTGGAAAATCGATAACAGCAAGCATGCTGACAGCGTATTATGGGAAAGAATGCGACTCCTCAGAGTTATTTGCACACTATAAGATTTCTAAGTGTGACAGTTACCTGGATAATCTGAATCAATTTAATGTGATTGCACTCAATATGCAGGATTTTTTAAGTATGACAAAGGACGTTGATGGGCTGACAGCATGTGTTCAGACCAAAGTACTAGAAGAATTAAGAGAGCAGTTTCCGAATTTAATTCCGGAAGAAGAAAATTTTCTAAGTGTAGCCTTGGAAAAATTATATAGCAAGACAAAAGAGGAATTTGTTTTTATCATCGATGAATGGGACTGCATTTTGCGTGAACGAAAATATGCGCTTGATGAGCACAAAAAATATCTTGATTTTATCAGAAATCTGCTCAAGGATAAGACCTATGTATCACTCGCCTACATGACAGGAATCCTTCCAATTAAAAAATACGGCACACATTCTGCGTTAAATATGTTTGATGAGTATTCTATGACAGATTCGGGAGAATACGCAGAATTTATCGGTTTTACACAAAATGAGGTCAAAGACTTGTGCAATCAATATCATGTGGAGTTTGAGAAAGAAAAGGAATGGTATGATGGTTATGTGTTTGATGATTTGCATATCTACAATCCCAAGTCAGTTGTGGACAGCATTAGGAGAAAACGGTTTGCAAGTTACTGGACACAGACAGAAACATATGAGGCATTGAAAATCTATGTGCAGATGAATTATGATGGGCTGAAAGATGCTATTTTAAGAATGTTCACAGGTGAACATATTGTAATCAATACTGAGAAATTTCAAAACGATATGACAACCTTTCAAAGTAAGGATGACGTACTTACACTGCTTGTACACTTGGGATATCTTGCATATGAATATGAGAGTTCATCCGTATTTATCCCAAATGCAGAGATTCGAGGCGAGTTCCGAAATGCCATCGAGGGCGAACACTGGAAGGATGTGGTTGCCTCACTGGAAAAATCTGAGCAGCTCCTGCAGGCGACATGGAATCAGGATGCGCAGACTGTGGCTCAGATTCTTGACGAGGTACATTCTGAAAACACGTCCATCCTCACCTATAATGATGAAAACTCGCTCAGCTGTGTTATTTCTCTGGCATATTACAATGCGATGAAGGATTACACAAAGGTTAGAGAGTTTCCGACAGGGAAGGGATTTGCTGATATTGTATACTTACCGAAAAAGAATTCTGACAAACCAGCAATGATTATCGAACTGAAATATGACAAGACCGCGCAGGGAGCAATTGCACAGATCAAAGAAAGATGTTACCCGGAAAGTCTTAAGGAATATCATGGAAACTTATTATTAGTAGGTATCAATTACGATAAGAAAACGAAAAAACACTGTTGTGTGATAGAAAAATTTGCGTGAAGTGAACCCCTTTTGTTAGACAAATACAACTGTCTAACAAAAGGGGTTATTTTTGAACATTGGCTATTTATGCAGAACTAAAAGAAGTACACGAATTAAGGCGTTTCCAACTCCTGAAATATCCAAATAACCGATTGGAACTGCGGTTGGAGCCGATGGCGGATGTCAGCAGAGAGGATGCTTTTGAAAAAGCGTGCAAGGCGCTTCGGGTGCAGCTTGGTATTTACGGCGTGGAGAATTTCGATATTTCCTTGTCGGAAGAATTGCCAAAACAGCACCCTGTCAGTGGAAAATTTAAGCACATTATCAATGTTAACGAAAATAGTAGCAGTAATTTTTGTGGGTAAATTACCCGAATAAGGTTAAAATATATTGACAAATCACCCTTTTTCGGTATAGTATATTATATATGATATCGAAGGGGGTGTTTTTATGTACCGGGATATACTGCGCGAGAAAAAAGAAAGAACCGGGTGGACGACTGAGGAGCTTTCCAACCGTTCCGGTGTACCGGTTGGTACGATTAATAAGATCTTGAGTGGGGAAACAGCTTCACCGCGCTACGATACGATGGAAGCTTTGAACAGGGCTTTTCGTGAGGAGGAAGCTCTGATGCTCGGAGAATCCGCACCATATGGAGCAAACGATGATGAGCGGTTATACACATTGGATGATTATTATCGCCTTCCGGATGATGTCCGGGCAGAGCTGATTGATGGGCAACTTTTTTATATGCAGAGTCCGACATCGGCGCATCAGGGCATGTTAGTGAAGTTTGTTTATGAGACAATGAATTTTGTCACGAAAAATAAAGGGGAATGTCAGCCTTTCATGGCACCGCTCGACGTCCAGCTTGACTGCGATGACAAGACTATGATCCAGCCGGATTTTATGATTATCTGTGACAGGGAAAAGATATGGGAGGATAGAATTTACGGTGCACCGGATTTTGTTGTGGAGGTATTATCGCCCTCAACCAGAAAGCGGGATACCGATCTGAAACTTTTGAAATACAGGAATGCCGGAGTCAGAGAGTATTGGATCGTCGATCTCGAAAAGGAGCGGATCATTTGTTATTTTTTCGAGGAAGACGGACTGATGCCTAACATCTATACGTTTCAGAATGAAGTACCGGTTAGAATTTATGATGGGGAGCTAAAAATCAGGCTGGAGTGACACTTTTACATGAAATTATTTTTTTTTGAAAAAATCTATTGACATCAGTAACGACATCATATATAATTGAACTCAACTTAATCCTATCGGAAAAGTAGGAATGAGTAGAAGGAGGAGAAAGATATGAAAAAATTTTTATCGTTACTGGTAACATCTGTCGTAGCATTTGGAGTTCTTACAGGATGCGGCAGTCAGAAGGATGCTTCCACAGAAGCAGCGAACACAACAGTAGCTACAGAAAGCACAGTTGAGGTAGCAACAGACGCCGCTGCCACAGAAGAAACAACAGCAGCTGAGGAGACAGCACCTGTTGAAGTAAAGGGAACCATTACTGTTGCAGCGAGTGCAACACCGCACGCAGAGATTCTTGAGCAGGCTAAGCCGATTCTTGAAAAGGAAGGCTGGGATCTTGAGGTAACTGTATTTGATGATTACGTTCAGCCAAACCTTGTGGTAGAGAGTGATGAGTTTGATGCAAACTATTTCCAGCATATTCCATACCTGGACAACTTTAACGAAGAGCAGGGAACACACCTTGTAAACGCAGGTGGTATCCACTATGAACCGTTCGGAATCTATCCGGGTACAAAGAGCACTCTTGACGAGCTGGCAGAAGGTGATACCATTGCCGTTCCGAATGACACAACAAATGAGGCAAGAGCATTACTGCTGTTACAGGACAACGGTGTCATTACATTAAAGGAAGGTGCAGGTCTTGAGGCAACTGTCAAGGATATTGAGGAAAATCCAAAGAATATCAAGATTCAGGAGCTTGAGGCAGCTCAGGTAGCCCGCGTAAAGGATGAGGTTGCATTTGTCGTATTAAATGGTAACTATGCACTTGAGGCAGGTTTCTCAGTAGGACAGGATTCTGTAGCATATGAGAAGGCTGATTCTGAGGCTGCAAAGACTTATGTGAATGTGATCGCAGTCAAGGAAGGCAACGAGAACAGCGAAGCAATTCAGGCTCTGGTAAATGCATTAAAGTCTGAGGAGATTACAAACTACATTAATCAGACTTATGATGGAGCTGTTATCCCTTTTAATTAACATAAAAGTATGATATCATATATAACTAGTATGGGGGTTGCCATATGGCAATCTCCATTTCTGTGTATAAAAGCAGTAGAAGAAAAATATAAAAAAGAAAGGCATGGTGCACAAAATGGAACCCATTATTCGCGTCGAGAAAATCAGCAGGACTTTTCAAACGAATAACGGACAGGTCGAAGCGGTACAGGATATCAGTTTTTCTATTGATCGGGGAGAGATTTTTGGAATCATCGGATTGTCAGGAGCTGGTAAGAGTACGCTGGTTCGGTGTCTGAATCTGCTTGAGAAACCAAATGAAGGAAACATTTATATTGAAGGGAAAAATCTGATGGAGCTGTCTGAAAAGGAACTGCGGAAAGAGCGTCAGGATATCGGAATGATTTTCCAGCATTTTAATCTGCTGATGCAGAGGAATGTCATGGATAATATCTGTTTTCCCCTGGAGATCGCCGGAGTCAACAAGAAAAAAGCGAGACAGCGGGCAATGGAATTGTTAGAAACAGTCGGACTCAGTGAGAAAGCAAAGGCATATCCTTCCCAGCTTTCAGGCGGACAAAAGCAGCGTGTGGCAATCGCAAGAGTATTGGCAAATAATCCCAAGATTCTGCTCTGCGATGAGGCGACGAGTGCGCTTGATCCGCAGACCACCAAGTCGATCTTGAAGCTGTTAAAAGAAATTAATCAGAAGTATGGCATCACGATTGTGGTCATCACACATGAGATGGCAGTCATACAGGAAATCTGCTCAAGAGTGGCAGTGCTCGACCATGGCAAGCTTGTTGAGGAAAATACGGTGGAGGAACTGTTCAGGGCGCCGAAAACGGAAGAAGCAAAGAAGCTGATTCTCAATGAAGTCAAGCACATCACTGAGATGAAGGGAAAACGCATGATCCGTGTCACCTTTGATGGAAAATCAGCTTTTGAGCCAATGATTGGAAATGTGACACTGGAATACAAAACGCCACTCAATATCCTCTACGCAAATACGAAGACCATCAATGGAAATGCAGAGGGTGAGATGATTCTGCAGTTACCGGAGTCAAAGGAGATTGCAGACCGCATGATTGAATACTTTAAGGAAAAAGAACTGGGTGTTGAGGAGGTTGATAATTATGTTTGATGAGACAATCGTAAAGATGCTGCTGGAAGGAACGTGGGCGACACTTTACATGACACTATTCTCTACCTTTTATGGATATGTGATTGGGCTGCCGCTCGGTGTGATCCTTACGGTCACGGACAAGGACGGAATCAGACCAAATGCATTTGTGTACAAGTTCCTTGATTTTATCATCAATATTGCAAGGAGCATCCCGTTTCTGATTCTTCTGATTCTGGTCATGCCACTGACAAAGCTGCTCGTTGGCCGAAGCTATGGCTATGAAGCGACGATCGTGCCCCTGACCATCGCAGCCGCACCTTTTATCGGGCGCATGGTGGAATCTTCTTTAAAAGAGGTCGATAAGGGCGTTATCGAGGCAGCACAGAGTATGGGTGCAGGTATCTTTACCATTATCTGGAAGGTGCTTCTGGCAGAAGCTAGGACATCATTGCTTGTCGGTGTGACGATTGCAATCGGAACCATTCTCGGATACTCAGCAATGGCAGGTGTTGTCGGCGGTGGCGGACTTGGTGATATTGCGATTCGCTATGGCTATTACCGCTATGAGACAGGCATCATGATCGTGACAATTGTCGTATTGGTTGTCCTTGTTCAGATCTTACAGGGAATCGGCATGATGCTGTCAAAGAAGCTCGACCGCAGGCACAGATAAATAGTTTGGCAAAACCGTTACTGGAACGGAGTGAACAGTAACGTAAAGCTTGTGTAAAGACGGTTCAAAACTTATGTAAAACATTTTCGGAACCTTGACAATGCAAAAAAATAAGCATAAAATTAAATGAGATTGGTAACGATGAAAGTACTGAATCGTTAAAAAGTAACACTGAAAGGAAGTGTGTGGTTACATGGACAGTTGTGACAGTAATGGGCAACATAATATGGGCGGATACACTGAACTTTCAGTGTTATTTTTGTGTTATTATTCAGGGCGCAATCGAGATGGCTCTGAATAATAACAAAGATATTCGCCCGAAAATGGAAACAATAAAAAATATAGAAGGGCGATGAAATAGTGGAAAACGAAGTATTGAACGAACCAGATTACATTAAAGAGCTTGTCGAGCTGATCAGAAGTGGTGAAAGCAGAGAAAAAATAGCGGATGAGCTGACGAATTATCATGACAATGATATTTCCAATGCACTTGATGAACTCGATGAAAATGAGAGAAAGCTGCTTTATCATATCCTTGGAGATGAGCGGGTATCGGAAATCTTTGCATACCTCGATGATCCGGGAAAATATCTGGGAGAACTGGAGCTTGAGAAGGCTGCTGACATCATTGAGAACATGGACGCGGACGATGCGGTAGACGTTCTCGAGGAGGTCGATGAGGAGACCAGAAAACAGTTAATTGAGCTCATTGATGAGGAATCAAAGGAGGACATCAAGCTGATCTGTTCCTATGAGGATGATGAGATCGGTAGTAAGATGACCACCAACTATATTGAGATCGACAGGAGCTTTACCATCAAGCAGGCAATGCGGTCGCTGATCGCGCAGGCAGAGGACAACGATAATATTACGACCATTTTTGTGAAGGATAGCGATGGGACGTTTTACGGTGCGATTGATCTAAAGGATCTGATTATTGCCAGAAATTACGTCGATCTGGAAACACTGATCATGCAGTCATTCCCATATGTAAGGGATCATGAGACAATCTCTGATTGTATTGAACGGTTAAAGGAGTACGCGGAGGATTCAATTCCCGTTCTGGATGACAAAAATGAGCTGATCGGTGTCATTACATCCCAGGATATCGTAGAGGTTGTCGATGACGAGATGGGTGACGATTATGCAAAGCTTGCCGGTATGACCGAGGAAGCAGAGCTTGAGGAATCGCTGGGCGAGAGTATCAAAAAGCGCCTGCCGTGGCTTGTAGTGCTTCTGGGACTCAGTATGTGTGTCTCAACAGTGACGA
Organism: Lachnospiraceae bacterium; assembly: GCA_017391545.1. GTDB lineage: Bacteria > Bacillota > Clostridia > Lachnospirales > Lachnospiraceae > COE1. The sequence goes on along the minus strand of JAFOYD010000141.1, from coordinate 2,559 downwards.
GCCTTTTTGAGGGTGTGATTGCACAACTTGCCATTATCGTAAGCTTCCAGTCAGTAATCCTTGGTATGTCAGGAAATGTGGGAACGCAGTCACTTGCTGTTACGATTCGACTTCTCATGGATGAGAATCTTGAGGCAAAGCAGAAGCTTAGTATGGTCTTTAAGGAAATGCGGATCGGATTTTCCAATGGCTTTATTCTAGGAGTGCTGTCTTTTGTGTTTATCGGTGCATATCTTTGTCTGTTGAAGGGAAAGACGCCGCAGTACGCATTTGCCATATCGATCTGTGCAGGCGTTGCACTTTTGATTGCCATGACGATATCGAGCATTGTGGGAACAGCAGTGCCGATGTTCTTTAAAAAGATACATGTGGACCCTGCGGTAGCGTCAGGTCCACTGATTACGACAGTCAATGACCTGATTGGAGTTGTCACCTATTATGGCGTTGCGTGGCTACTGCTGATCAACTTCCTGCATCTGGCATGATGCCATCATTATTTTTGAAATGGAGAGGAACAGGCGATGGAATATATCACTGAAATCAAACAGAGTAACAGAAAGACCATAGCCTTTGAAATTAAAGAAGCCGGAGTCCTGATTGTCAGGGCTCCGTTTTATATGAAGCGCAGCGAAATACTGCAAGAGATTCACAGGCATCAGGCGTGGATTGACAGTCATATGGAAAAGGCAGCAAATCGGGTGAAGGAGCGCGAGGAAACTGTGAAATTTTCCAACAAAGAAATTCGTCAGATGGCGGATATAGCTGTCCGTGTGATTCCACCGAGGGTAGAACAGTATGCCCAGAGATTAGGCGTAAGCTACGGCAGAATCACGATCCGCAGTCAGCGCACCAGATGGGGAAGCTGTTCTTCAAAAGGCAATCTGAATTTTAACTGTCTGCTCACACAGGTGCCGGAGCAGGTCATGGATTACGTGATTGTTCATGAGCTCTGCCACCGCATTGAGATGAATCATTCGAAACGGTTCTGGACGCTCGTAGAACAGATCATGCCTGACTATAAGATGCACAGAAAGTGGCTCAAGGACAATGGAAATTCGCTGATCGAAAGACTGCCTTAACTTAAAATTAAATATAACAGGAAATGCCGATAAAAGTATAAAATTCCTTCATTTACAGATACTAGGATTACGATAAAGTAACAGTAAGTATGTAACTGGAGGAATATTTTTTATTTCTCGGTGAAAGGAGAAAATATGAAAGCCACAGGAATTGTCCGTCGTATAGACGATCTGGGAAGAATTGTGATTCCGAAAGAAATCCGTAGGACACTCCACATCAGAGAATCTGATCCACTGGAGATTTTTACCGACCATGAGGGAGCAATTATCCTTAAAAAATATTCACCAATCGGTGAGATGGGCAGTTTTGCCAAGCAGTATGCAGAAAGTCTCTCACAGGTATCAGGACATCTGGCGCTGATCGCAGACAGGGACCAGATTATTGCAGCAGCAGGCACAGGAAGCAAGCAGATGATTGGCAAGTCGGTAAGCAAGTCGCTGGAAGAAAAGATGAATCTGCGTGAGACAGTGTGCACTTCACGAAATGACAAAAATTATGTAGAAGTGGTCGATGGAGAAGTTCAGGAGTACCAACAAGAGGTCATTATACCGATTATCACGCAGGGAGACGTAATCGGAGCTGCTATCCTACTGTCTGCAAATGCTGATGATGAGATGAGCGAGGTCGAAATGAAGCTTGCTCAGTCGGCAGCAGGATTTCTTGGAAAACAGATGGAAGAATAAAAAAGATGGATGCGTCAAAAACGCATCCGTCTTTTTTATTCTTCCGTTATTATTTTAATTTCAAATTCTATGCCACGTAGCAGTACATAAAGATGAAGTGGCAGATGCTTCCACCCATCACGAACAGATGGAAAATTTCGTGTGAGCCGAAATACTTGTGAAGGGAATCGAAAAATGGAAGCTTGAGTGCATAGATTACGCCACCAACGGTGTAAAGGATGCCGCCCGCGAGAAGCCATCCGAAGGCTGCGTGTGGCAGTGTATTCCAAAGCGTACCAAATACGATCAGGCAAAGCCATCCCATCGCAATATAGATAATGGATGAAAACCATTTCGGACATGTGATCCAGAGTGCATTGATCAGCATTCCTGCAATTGCCACGCCCCAGACAAGAGCAAGAAGCGAGTATCCCATGCTGCCGCCAAGAACGATGAGGCATACTGGTGTATAGGAGCCTGCAATCAGCACAAAGATCATCATGTGGTCAATTTTCCGGAACATGCTAAGAACTTTTCCTGTAACATTGACACTGTGGTAAAGTGTACTTGCAGCATAAAGCAGAATCATGCTTAGGGCAAAGATGGCAAGTGCTGCAGTGGCCATGCCACTGCTTGCTTTCATGATCAGTGGTAATGCGGCGATTGCTGCCATCAGGCATGCAATAAAATGGGTGAGTGCGCTTCCGGGTTCTCTGATTGTCAATTGCATAATGATTCCTCCTTTAATTCTAATATGAAAAACTGTATTGTCTGATAAAAACATCTATTATTTGTAGAGTTGGTAAAAATATAATGT
>JAFOYD010000140.1 GCA_017391545.1 Lachnospiraceae bacterium | reverse complement strand
ATCTTTTAAGGGCAGAAAGTCCCGGACCGCAGGTGGGAAAGCTTGTTCCTAAGATGAAAAAGACAGCAGAAATCTTGTATCTGATCTATATTCTGCTGACAGTGCTTGACATTGTATTTTTGCTTCTGGGTGGAATGCCATTGTTTGACTCCATCTGTACGGCATTTGGTACGGCGGGAACCGGTGGATTTGGCATTAAAAATGACAGTATCGCTGGTTACAGTCCATATATCCAAAATGTCTGCACCGTCTTTATGCTGTTGTTTGGCGTGAACTTCAGCTGCTATTATATGCTCCTGTTACGTCAGTTTAAAAGCGTGATTAAGGACGAAGAGCTGCGATTTTATCTGGGTATCGTCGTTGGTAGTATTATTTTGATCACGCTGAATGTCAGAGGCTTTTATGATACGCTCGGAGAGACGCTTCGCCATGTTGCCTTTCAGGTGGCCAGTATTGTGACAACAACGGGATATGCCACGACAGATTTTGACTTGTGGCCGTCATTCTCGAAAGCGATTATCATGGGATTGATGGTGATTGGTGCCAGCGCAGGAAGTACTGGTGGTGGTTTTAAGTGTGCGAGAGTGCTTTTGCTCGTCAAGAGCCTTCGCAGAAATCTGCGCCGCGCGATCGCACCGCAGAAGGTTCAGGTCGTGCGAATTAATGGCCGGATGATTGACGAGAAGGTTCTTGAAAATACCAATGCATATCTTGCTGCATATGTGATGATTCTGTTTATCAGCTTTATCATTGTGTCCATTGATCAGTTTTCTGTCACGACGAACATAACGGCAGTCTTGTCCTGCTTCAACAATATTGGACCGGGATTTGATGCCGTCGGCCCTACCTGCAATTTTAGTGCGTACAGTGTGCTGTCGAAGCTGACGCTGATCGTGGATATGCTTGCCGGCAGACTTGAAATTTTTCCGATATTGATCGTATTCTCCAGAAGTACATGGGGGATTATAGATCGCAAGTAACGATGAGGGTACAAAAGGGGTGAGAGTGAGAATGAATCAGAATCAGACGCCCTTGTTGGATGCCATAACAGATTTTATAGAGACAAAGCCTGCGTATTTCAGAATACCGGGACACAGGCTGGATCAGGGAATCAGCAGGCGATGGACAGACAAGGTTGGGGCGGACATCTTTGCGTATGATGTGACGGAAACACCTTTTACGGATGATTTGCATAGTCCGGAAGGGGCAATCAGTGAGGCACAGGAGCTGTTATGTGCGCTTTACGAGGCAGACAGGAGCTTCTTCCTGGTAAATGGCAGTACCTGCGGAAATGAGGCAATGATCATCAGTGCGGCGCTTGAGGGAGAGAAGATTATGGTAGCCAGGAATGCCCACAAATCGGCGATGATGGGTTTGATCATTTCAGGTGCAACACCTGTGTATGTGATGCCTGAGGTTCTTGACGACTGGGGAATCCAGGGCGGCATTACTGCTGAGGCTGTGCGGGCGTGTTTTGCCAAAAATCCTGACTGCAAGGCGTTATTCATGGTCAGCCCAAGCTATTATGGTGTGTGTTCGGATCTGGCGGAAATCGCAAAGGTGTGTCATGAATATGGTGCGCTTTTGCTCATCGATGAGGCACATGGCGGACATATGTACTTTCACGATGATCTCCCGATGGGAGCCTTACAGGCGGGAGCGGATCTGTGTGTACAGAGTATGCATAAAGTGACAGGAGCGCTGACGCAAAGCTCTGTGCTGCATATTAAGAGCCATGGAGTCAATGACGAAACGCTGTCGAGAGTAGCACAAAATCTCCATTTGGTTCAGAGCACAAGTCCCAATTATCTGCTGATGACATCCCTTGACTGCGCCAGGTATGAGCTTGCCATGCATGGAACTGAAATGATGAAAAAGGCATTGGAGCTTGCAGAGAGTACGAGAAAGCGAATCAACTGTATACCGGGTTTTTGCTGTATTGAAAGCGGGAAGATGTCAAAAGAGGCAGAGAATGCGGGCGTTAAGGCAATCGATGGCACCAGACTTGTGATTTCTGCCAAGAAGCTTGGCATCACAGGCTTTGCACTTGATGAAGTGCTGTTTCAAAAATACGCGGTCAATGTGGAGCTTGCTGACTATGAGAATGTACTTGCCATCGTCACCTATGCAAATGAGCAGGAGGACATGGACAGGCTTGTGGAAGCCTGTGAAGCAGTCAGCAGGGAATGGATTTCTGAAAGCAGTTCGCAGCAGAAAAGCAAGGTATCAGACAGCAAAATGCCACCTTTTCCAGTTCTGCCAGAGCAGGTCATGACACCGCGCAGGGCGTATTTTGCAAAAAGCAAAATGATCAGCTGGAAAGAGGCTGTCGGAAAAATCTCAGGGCAGATGATCGCACCGTACCCTCCGGGAATCCCGGTCATCTATCCCGGTGAGCGCATCACCAGGGAAGTGTGGGAGTACATCGAGCGCTTCCGCGCAGATGGCAGACACTTGCATGGAGCAGACAGCGACGGGAAGCTGGAGGAGATCAAAATTATCAACGAATAAAAATTAAAAAACTGTAAATGATAACCATGTAATAAGAAGCGCATATAGTAGTCTGCTTGTTACTGTTCAGACAGGACTTAGCATTTACTGCTAAGTCCGTGAGAAAACGTTGTGCAATCAGGTAAAAATCCATCACCGAAGGTGATTTTACATGGATTTTTACTTGTTACTGGAACGGAGTGAACAGTAACGTCTGCTTCGGAAAGGCATGGTTATTTTTGTGGCAAATGTAGTACTTTATATCATGGCAAAACAGAATGTGGCACTTGCCAAGGAAAATGTGGAGCTGTGTGAT